>NZ_JBYSWT010000021.1:0-138237 GCF_058781435.1 Pseudomonas sp. FW507-12TSA | reverse complement strand
GAACTCAGCAGTGAAACGATGCATCGCCGATGGTAGTGTGGGGTTTCCCCATGTGAGAGTAGGTCATCGTCAAGATTAAATTCCGAAACCCCAATTGCGAAAGCAGTTGGGGTTTTGTCTTTGCGCGGACGAAAAACCATAGCGGCCCACAGCTCTTTGATCGGCTCGGCTGCCAGCCTTCCGTGACAGTGCTAAGGTTCCGCCCTAGCTTTTTGCATTCTCCAAGGAAGCCCTTATGCCGGACGTCTCGTCCATCAACCCTGGTTTCATGGTGGTTCATGGCAACCGCCTGGACGAGTTGCGCAGCCTGGTGGTCAGCTGGATGCGGCGTTACCCACTGGCTCCCCTGGAAAATGAAATCGCCCTGGTCCAGAGCAACGGTATTGCCCAGTGGTTGAAGCTGGCCCTGGCCGAAGACCCAGAGGACGATGACTCCGGCGGTTGTGGCATCGCTGCTGCCATCGATGTGCAATTGCCCGGCAGCTTCATGTGGCAGCTGTATCGCCAGGTACTGGGACGCGACGAGATCCCGCCCAAGTCCCTGCTGGACAAGGCCCCGTTGACCTGGCGACTGATGCGCCTGCTACCGGAGCTGATCGACGAGCCCCATTTCGAGCCCCTGCAACGCTTCCTGACCCACGACAGCGACTTGCGCAAACGCTATCAGTTGGCCGAGCGCCTGGCCGACCTGTTCGACCAGTACCAGGTGTACCGCGCCGACTGGCTGGAAGACTGGGCCGCAGGCCGCCACCAACTGCGCAACGTCCGCGGCGAGCCCAAGCCCCTGACCCCGGCCAACTGCTGGCAGGCTGAGCTATGGCGAGCGCTGCTCCTGGATGTTGGCACCGAAGGCATGGCCCAGAGCCGTGCAGGCGTGCACCAGCGCTTCATCGAACGCATCAACCACCTGCACACCGCCCCCTCTGGCTTGCCGTCCCGGGTGATCGTCTTCGGCATCTCCTCATTACCGGCCCAAGTGCTGGAAGCCCTGGCCGGCCTGGCTCGCTTCAGCCAGGTGCTGCTCTGCGTGCACAACCCTTGCCGCCACCACTGGGCCGATATCGTTGCCGACAAAGACCTGTTGCGCCACCAGTACAAACGCCAGGCGCGCAAGGCCGGCATGCCTCAAGCCCTAGACCCGGAGACCCTGCACCAGCACGCGCACCCCTTGCTGGCCGCCTGGGGCAAGCAAGGCCGGGACTACATCAACCTGCTGGACAGCTACGACGATCCCAACAGTTATCGCGCGGCCTTTCGCGATGGACGGATCGACCTGTTCAGCGAGAGCCGCCCTGCCAGCATGCTCCAGCAACTGCAGGACGACATCCTCGAGCTGCGCCCCCTCGGCGAAACCCGCGAACTGTGGCCAGGGGTCGATCCGCAACAGGACCAGTCGATCCGTTTCCACATTGCCCATAGCGCCCAGCGCGAGGTGGAGATCCTCCACGACCAGTTGCTGGCCCGCTTCAGCGCCGACCCCGATCTGCGCCCACGGGATGTGATCGTCATGGTCCCGGACATCGACAGCTACGCACCGCATATTCGGGCGGTGTTCGGCCAGCTGGAGCGTGATGACCGGCGCTTCATCCCCTTTACTCTCACCGACCAGGGCCAGCGTGGCCGCGACCCGCTGCTGATCGCCGTGGAACACCTGTTGAAGCTTCCGGACAGCCGCTTTCCGGTCAGCGAAATCCTCGACCTGCTGGACGTCCCGGCGTTGCGTGCACGTTTCGGCGTCGACGAAGCCGACTTGCCCACCCTGCATCGCTGGATCGAAGGCGCCGGCATCCGTTGGGGCATGAATGCCGAACAACGGGCCGAATTGGGCCTGCCCCAGGAGCTGGAGCAGAACAGCTGGCGTTTCGGTCTGCGGCGGATGCTGCTGGGTTATGCCGTCGGTCGTTCCGCGGCCTGCGACGGAATCGAACCCTACGATGAAATCGGTGGCCTGGACGCAGCCCTCATCGGCCCGTTGGTGGCCCTGCTCGATGCCCTGCAACTGGCCTACGAGCAGCTCTGCCAGCCCGCCGCGCCGGAGCAGTGGGGCGAACGCCTGCACAATCTGCTGGAGCTGTTCTTCCTGGCCAGCACCGAACATGACGACTACCTGCTGGGCCAACTGGAAGACCTGCGTGAAACCTGGCTCGAAACCTGCGAAGCCGTGGGCCTGCAAGATGAGCTGCCGCTGACCGTGGTCCGCGAAGCCTGGCTGGCGGGCCTCGACCAGGGGCGCCTGTCCCAGCGCTTCCTCGCCGGTGCGGTGAATTTCTGCACCCTGATGCCGATGCGTGCCATTCCCTTCAAGCTGGTGTGCCTTTTGGGAATGAACGATGGCGACTATCCACGGGCCCAGCCGCCGCTGGACTTCGACCTGATGGGCAGCGACTACCGTCCGGGCGATCGTTCGCGCCGCGAAGACGATCGCTACCTGCTGCTCGAGGCCCTGCTTTCGGCCCGTGACCAGCTCTATATCAGCTGGGTCGGCCGCAGTATCCGCGACAACAGCGAGCGCCCCGCGTCGGTACTGATCGGCCAATTGCGCGATCACCTGGCCAGTGGTTGGCACCTGGCGGACAACGGCCAATCGCTGTTGGAAGAACTGACCCAGGAGCATCCGTTGCAACCCTTCAGCGCTCGCTATTTCCACGACAGCGATCCGCTGTTCAGCTATGCCCGGGAGTGGCAGGTGCTGCACCAGGACCGCGAAGAGCAGGCTGTGGCCGAGCGCCTGGAGCCCTACGTGCAGGAAGAACCCCTGAGCCTGGCCCAGTTGCAGGATTTCCTGCGTCACCCGGTTCGGCATTTCTTCAGCCAGCGGCTCAAGGTGTTCTTCGAAGCGATGGAGGCCCCCCAGGCCGATGAAGAACCCTTCGTTCTCGATGCGCTGCAACGCTACAACCTCAGCGACAGCCTGCTTGCAGCCGCGCTGGCCAATGTCGAGCAGCCGGAGCAGGCATTGCAGGACCAGGCCCAGCGTCTCCAGGCCAGCGGCCTGCTGCCCATGGCCGGTTTTGGCGAGTGCCTGCAGCGGGAGTTGATGGAGCCGCTGCCCGACCTGCTGCAACGCTATCGGCAGCTGTTGGCCCTGTGGCCAACGCCCCTGGCCAGCGCCTTGCCCATCAGCCTGGAAGTGCAGGGCGTACGGATCGAAGGCTGGCTCAGTGCCCTGTACCAGCGGGCCGACGGTGGCTTGCTGGCGGTGACCACCATCGCCAACGCCATCGGCTCCACCAAGACCCGCAAATGGCACCGGCTGATCAAGCCGTGGATCAACCACTTGCTGGCCTGTGCCAGCGATTACCGCCTGACCACGGCGCTGGTGGCCAGCGATGACAGCCTGTTGCTGGCTCCTTTGGAGCCGCAAGTGGCCCGGCAGATCCTCGAGGACTTGCTGCGCGCCTGGCAGGCGGGCATGCGCCAGCCATTGCCCGTGGCGATCAAGACCGCCTTCGCCTGGCTGGGCCAGGGCGATCCGGACAAGGCCGCGGCCGCCGCGCGCAAGACCTACGATGGCGATGGCCAGAACAGCCAGGGCGAACGTCGTGAAAGCCCAGCCCTGGCCCGGCAGTTCGCCGACTACAACGCATTGATTGCCGATGAAACCTTCAGCGCCTGGGCCGAAACCCTTTATCGCCCGCTGCTCGATGCACCCTGGCGCTCGGCCCTCGGCGAGGAGGCCGGCGCATGACTGTACAGACTCCCCTGGCCCTGGCTTTTCCCCTGCGTGGCAGCCAGCTGATCGAGGCCAGCGCCGGCACCGGCAAGACCTTCACCATTTCCGCACTCTACCTGCGCCTGGTGCTGGGCCATGGCGGCGCAACCGCGGGCTTTGGCCGCGAACTGCTGCCGCCGCAGATCCTGGTGGTGACCTTCACCGATGCCGCCACCAAGGAATTGCGCGAGCGTATCCGCACCCGCCTGGCCGAGGCCGCCCGCTTCTTCCGCGACGAGATCCCGGCCCCGGACGGCCTGATCGAACAGTTGCGCCAAGAATATTCCGCCGAGCAATGGGCGGCCTGCGCCAACCGCCTGGATATCGCCGCCCAATGGATGGATGAGGCCGCGGTTTCCACCATCCATAGTTGGTGCCAACGCATGTTGCGTGAGCACGCTTTTGACAGCGGCAGCCTGTTCACCCAGACCCTGGAGACCGACCACAGTGACCTGCTGGGCGAGGTCCTGCGCGACTACTGGCGGCTGTTCTGCTATCCGCTGCAAGGTGAGGCGCTGAACTGGGTGCGCAGCCATTGGGTGGGGCCGGCCGAACTGCTGCCCCGGGTCCGGGCGTTGTTCGGCAATGAGCGACGCGATCCACAGGACCAGACGCCCGGCGAGCTGATCGATGCCAGCCTGCAAGAGCGCCGCGCGGCCCTGGTGCAGATCAAGGCTCCCTGGCGCCAATGGGCCGAGGAATTGCGCGAGATCTGCCTGCAAGGGGTGGCGAGCAAGAGTGTCGATGGCCGCAAGATGCAGGCCCGCTATTTCGAGCCCTGGTTCGACAAGATCAGCGCCTGGGCCGAGGACGAGAGCCTCGAGCAACTGGATATCGGCACCGGTTTCAGCCGCCTGACGCCCGAAGGCATGGGCGAAGCCTGGAAGGGCGAGCCTCCCAGCCATCCCGGTCTCGATGCCATGGCCGGGCTCAAGGCCAGCCTCGAGGCTTTGCCCAGCCCGGATGCGGCGGTGCTGCAACACGCCGCGCAGTGGGTCGGGGCGCGGTTCGAGGAAGAGAAGCGCCGTCGCGCCGAGATGGGCTTCGACGACATGCTGTTGCGCCTCGATGGCGCCTTGCAGAATGACGATGGCGGGCGCCTGGCCAGCCTGATTCGCGAGCAATTCCCGGTGGCCCTGATCGACGAATTCCAGGACACCGACCCGGTGCAGTACCGGATCTTCGAGAGCATCTACCGCATCGAGGACAACGACCCGGCGACCGGGCTGTTCCTGATCGGCGACCCCAAGCAGGCGATCTATGCCTTTCGCGGCGCCGATATCTATACCTACCTGCGAGCGCGCCAGGCCACCGATGGCCGCTTGCACACCCTGGGTACCAACTTCCGCTCCAGCCAGGCCATGGTCGCTGCGGTCAACCATGTCTTCCTGCAAGCCGAGCAGCGCCCCCAAGGGCGCGGTGCCTTCCTGTTCCGCCAGAGCAATGGCAACAACCCGGTGCCGTTCCTGCCCGTGGCGGCCCAGGATCGCCAAGAGCGTTTGCAGGTCGATGGGCAACCGCTGCCGGCGTTGAATTTCTGGCTGCTGCCCTCGGAACAACCAGTATCCGGTGCTTTGTATCGCCAGCAACAGGCCGCCGCCTGTGCCAGTGCCATCGTCGGCTTGCTCAACGGTGGCCAGCAGGGCCGCAGCGGTTTCGTTCGCGATCAGCAAGGGTGCACGGGCCTGCTGCCCGCCGACATCGCCATCCTGGTGCGCGACGGCAAGGAGGCCCAGGCCATCCGTACCGAGCTGGCTGCCCGTGGCGTGCGCAGTGTCTACCTCTCGGACAAGGATTCGGTATTCGCCGCCCAGGAGGCCCGCGACCTGCTGGTGTGGCTCAAGGCCTGCGCCGAGCCGGATGTGGAGCGACCGCTACGGGCGGCCCTGGCTTCGCTGACCCTTGACCTGCCGCTGCTGGAGCTGGAGCGCCTGAACCAGGATGAACTGGCCTGGGAAGCACGGGTCATGCAGTTCCGTGGTTACCGTGGGATCTGGCGCAGCCAGGGCGTACTGCCGATGCTGCGCCGCCTGCTGCACGACTTCCAGCTACCCCAGGCGCTGATGGCCCGCAGCGATGGCGAGCGGGTGCTGACCAACCTCCTGCACCTGTGCGAGCTGCTGCAGCAGAACGCCGCCGAGTTGGATGGCGAGCAGGCGCTGATCCGCCACCTGGCCGAGCACCTGGCGCTCTCCGGACAGGCCGGCGAAGAGCAGATCCTGCGCCTGGAAAGCGATGAACAACTGGTCAAGGTGGTCACCATCCACAAGTCCAAGGGCCTGGAGTATCCCTTGGTCTTCCTGCCATTCATCTGTTCCACCAAACCGGTGGACGGCAGCCGCTTGCCGTTGCATTACCACGATGGCGCCGGCAAGCCCCAGGTCAGCCTACGACCCACCGAGCAACTGATCGCCCAGGCCGACGAAGAACGCCTGGCCGAGGACCTGCGCCTGCTCTATGTGGCCCTGACCCGGGCCCGGCATGCCTGCTGGCTGGGGGTTGCCGATCTCAAGCGGGGCAACCAGGGCAGTTCCATCCTGCATCTTTCGGCCCTGGGCTATCTCTTGGGGGGCGGTGCGGCGCTCACTGAATCCACGGGCCTGCAGCGTTGGCTGCTGGATCTGCAGCAAGGCTGCCCGGCCATCGGCGTGGGCGAGTTGCCGGCCGTCGATGACCAGCGTTTCCATCCGCCTCGCAACCCGGCCCGCCTGCTGGCCCCGCTGGTGCCCGCACGACGTGCGGCGGAGCACTGGTGGATCGCGTCCTACAGCGCCCTGCGCATCAGCGACACCCTCGGCAGTGCCAGCCAGGCGCCGGACGACCCCCAGGCCCAGAAGCTGTTCGACGACGAACGCCTGGATCCCGAGGCCCCTCGGGAAGTGGTCGCCAGCAGTGGCGATATCCACCGTTTCCCCCGTGGACCGAATCCCGGCACCTTCCTCCATGGCCTGTTGGAGTGGGCGGTCGGGGAGGGTTTCGATGCCAGTCCCGAGGCGATCACCGATGCCGTCGCTCGCCGCTGCAACCGCCGTGGCTGGCAAGGCTGGATCCCGACCCTGAGCGGCTGGCTGCAGCATCTGTTGCAGGCGCCGATGCCCGTTGGCGATGGCCAGCCGCCGGTGGTGCTGGGACAACTGGACCAGTACCGGGTCGAAATGGAGTTCTGGTTCGCCAGCCACAAGGTCGATGTGCTCAAGCTTGATGAACTGGTGCGCCAGCAGACTCACCAGGGCGCGGCCCGGGTCACCGCCGAGCCGGTGCTGCTCAATGGCATGTTCAAGGGTTTCATCGACCTGACGTTCGAGCACCACGGCCGTTACTACGTGGCTGACTACAAATCCAACTGGCTGGGCGCCGATGACGCCGCCTACACCGAGCAGGCCATGGAACAATCGATTCTCGACAACCGCTACGACCTGCAATACGTGCTGTACCTGCTGGCCCTGCATCGACAGTTGAAAGCCCGCCTGGCCGACTACGACTACGACCGGCACATGGGCGGCGCCTTGTACCTGTTCCTGCGCGGTACCCATTCGGCCAGCCAGGGTGTGTATTTCGCCCGGCCGCCACGGCAGTTGATCGAACGCCTGGACCTGATGTTCCAGGGCCGGGTCGAGCCACCCAAGGCCGAACCGGCCTGGGAGCAGGGAGTACTGCTATGACCCCGGACCTGTTTGGCGCCCTGGACGAGCCGGTTCCCCAAGCCCCGGACCTGGCGCCACTGAGCCATTGTGCCGACCTGTTGCTGTTGCTCGATCGTTGGGTCGCCCGTGGCTGGCTGCGGGCCCTGGACAGGGCCTTCGTCGGTTTCCTCCATGAACTGGATCCGGACTGCGACCCGCTGGTGCTTATGGCCGCGGCCCTGACCAGCCATCAATTGGGACATGGGCACGTTTGCCTGGATCTGTTCGAGACACTCAAGGAGCCGGATTTCGCCCTGTCGCTGCCACCCGAGGGCGATGTGCAGGGCGGCGCCCCGGTGTTGCCGTCCCAGGTCCTGGCCAGCCTCGAAGGCGCCCACTGGTGCAAGGTGCTGGCCGGCAGCCGGCTGGTGGCCCTGGCGGCGGATCATGGCGAGGCCGCCCGGCAACGGCCGTTGGTGCTGTCGGGCAAGCGCCTGTACCTGAGGCGCTACTGGGCCTACGAGCGGCGCATCGACCAGGCCTTGCGCCAGCGCCTGGCCCAGACCGAGGCGGCCCCGGAACACCTGGCCCGGCGCCTCGACGACTTGTTCGGCGCGGCCCGGCCATCCGGTCCCGTCGACTGGCAGAAGCTCGCCTGCGCCCTGGCCACCCGGGGTGCGTTCAGCATCATCACCGGCGGCCCGGGCACCGGCAAGACCACCACCGTGGTGCGCCTGCTGGCCTTGCTCCAGGGGCCGGCGGTGGAGGCGCGCAAGCCGCTGCGCATCCGCCTGGCGGCGCCCACTGGCAAGGCGGCGGCGCGTCTGACCGAGTCCATCAGCCTGCAGGTTCGCTCGCTGTCGGTGGCCGATGAAGTGCGGGAAAAGATCCCCAGCGACGTCACCACCGTGCACCGTCTGCTGGGCAATCGACCCGGCACCCGGCACTTCCGCCATCACGCCGGCAATCGCCTGCCGCTGGATGTACTGGTGGTGGATGAAGCCTCGATGATCGACCTGGAAATGATGGCCAACCTGCTGGACGCCTTGCCGGCCCATGCCCGCCTGGTGCTGCTGGGGGACAAGGACCAGTTGGCGTCGGTGGAGGCCGGGGCGGTGCTGGGCGACCTGTGCCGCGATGCCGAGGCCGGTTGGTATGACCCTCGGACCCGGGCCTGGCTGGAAGCGGTCAGCGGTGAAGACCTCTCCACCAGCGGCTTGCAGGAAGACACCGGGCACCAGCATCCGCTGGCCCAGCAAGTGGTGATGCTGCGTCACTCCCGGCGCTTCGGCGAAGGCAGCGGCATCGGCCAGCTGGCGCGCTGGGTCAACCAGCAGCAAGCCGACGAAGCCCGTCGCCTGCTGGCGGCGCGCAGTCATGCCGACCTGTACTGCCTGGGTCTCAAGGGCGAACAGGATCGGGCCCTGGAGCGGCTGTTGCTGGAAGGTCACGGCGAAGGGCCGCAAGGTTATCGTCACTACCTGAATGTCCTGCGCAGCCAGCGTCCCGCCGCCGACACTGCTGTCGACGACCGGCTCTGGACCGACTGGGCACGTCATGTCTTGCAGGCCTTCGACCGCTTCCAGCTGCTGTGCGCGGTGCGCAAGGGGCCTTGGGGCGTGGAGAACCTCAACCTGCGCGTGACCCAGGCCTTGTTCAAGGCGCGGCTGATCGACAGCGACCAGCAGTGGTACGAGGGCCGGCCAGTGCTGATGACCCGCAACGACTACGGCCTGGGCCTGATGAATGGCGATATCGGCATCGCCCTGCACCTGCCGGAGCAAGGGGGGCGCCAGGTGCTGCGCGTGGCCTTCCCGCGCAACGACGGCCAGGGCGGAGTGCGCCTGGTACTACCCAGCCGTCTGAATGATATCGAGACGGTCTATGCCATGACGGTGCACAAGTCCCAGGGCTCGGAGTTCGCCCACACTGCGTTGATCCTGCCCGATGCGTTGAATCCGGTGCTGACCAAGGAGCTGATCTACACCGGCATCACCCGCGCCAAGGACTGGTTCAGCCTGATCGAGCCCCGTGCCGGAGTGTTCGAGGAGGCAGTGCGGCGCAAGGTCAAGCGCTTGAGCGGGCTGATGCTGGAGCTGGACTGACGCCCCGGTTCCAGGCATCTTGCAGCGCTTCGATATCGCGGCACTTTCCTGGGCTGTGCTATCGTTGCGGCATCATTTCCGTGAAAATCAACGAGATTCCCTGCATGGACGTGGCTGTCTTGAGGACAGAGCGTATTTTAGGGTGGCGGCAGTGCGTGCTGTCGACCTTCCTCTGCCTGTTCAGCCTGTTGGCCATCGCTCAGCCGGAACCCTCGGCCCCGGTCAGCCTGGCCGAGCAGCGCGCGAAGGCGGTGACGCAGGTGGTGCTGGGCATCCTCAGCTACGCTCGTTGGCCGGTGGAGCCCGCCCAGCTGCGACTGTGCGTGGTAGGTCCCACCGAATACACCGACGATCTCCTCAAGGGCGCCACCCAGGCGACCGGGCGTCCGGTATTGGTGCGCCGCCTGCTGGCCAGCAACCCGAAGATCGCCAGTGACTGCGACTCGGTCTATGTCGGCAAGCTGACCGTCGAGGAACGCACCCGGCTCTTCAGCTCGTTGACCGGCCAGCCGGTACTGAGCATCAGCGAGGGCGGCGACCAATGCACCGTGGGCAGCCTGTTCTGCCTGCGGGTCAGCGACAGCCAGGTGTCGTTCGAGGTCAACCTGGACTCCGTAGCCCGCAGTGGGGTGAGAATCCATCCCAGCGTGCTGCAACTGTCCCGTCGACGCCCGGCCACGCCATGAAACTGTTCAAGCCCAACCCCCGCCCCACGTTGCGGTCGGTCATAGGTCGCGGCCACCTGGCGGTCGCCTTGCTGGCGATCGGCCTGGCCAGCTTGTCGCTGACCTGCCTGGGCGTGCTGGCGCTGCGGGTGTACGCCGACCACAACCTGCACCTGATCGCCCGCTCCATCAGTTACACGGTGGAAGCCGCGGTAGTGTTCAACGACAGCGGTGCGGCCGCCGACTCCCTGGCCCTGATCGCCTCCACCGAAGAGGTGGCCGATGCCAAGGTGTACGACAGCCAGGGCCAGTTGCTGGCCAGTTGGCAGCGCCCCGACAGCGGCCTGCTGGCCAACCTGGAAATGCACATCGCCAGTGCCTTCCTGGAAAAACCCATCAGCCTGCCGATCTTCCGCCAGGGCCAGGAGATCGGCACGGTCAACGTCACCGGCCATGGCGGCAACCTGTTGCGCTTCCTCTTCAGCGGCCTGGTGGGCATCGTGCTGTGCATCGCCTTGAGCGCCTGGGCGGCGCTGTACCTGGCGCGCCGGCAAATGCGCGGCATTACCGGCCCCCTGCGCAGCCTGGCGGACGTGGCCCACGCGGCCCGGCGCGAACGAGCCTTCGACCAGCGGGTGCCGCCGGCGCAAATCGCCGAGCTGGACAACCTGGGCAATGACTTCAATGCCCTGCTCGATGAGCTGGAGGTCTGGCAGACCCACCTGCAGAGCGAAAACGAAACCCTGGCCCACCAGGCCAGCCATGACAGCCTCACCGGCCTGCCCAACCGGGCGTTCTTCGAGGGCCGGCTGATCCGCGCCTTGCGCAGTGCCAACAAGCACAACGAGCGCATGGCGGTGCTGTTCCTGGACAGCGACCGGTTCAAGGAGATCAACGACAACTTCGGCCATGCCGCCGGCGATGCGGTACTGGTGGCGGTGGCGACGCGGATCCGCGCGCAACTGCGTGAGGACGACCTGGTGGGGCGCCTGGGTGGCGACGAATTCGCGGTGCTGCTGACGCCGCTGCACCGGGTCGAGGATGCCCAGCGCATCGCCGACAAGATCATCAGCAGCATGGAGGTGCCGATCCAGTTGCCTGGCAGCCTGTCGATCCTGACGTCGCTGAGTATCGGCATCGCCGTGTACCCGGAGCATGGCGCCACTCCGGGCAGTCTGTTGAACGCCGCCGATGCGGCCATGTACCAGGCCAAGCGTGGCGCGCGAGGCGGGCAACACACAGTGGGGGCGGAGTCCCCCGTCCAGGTTCAAAACAGGAGCTAATTCCCTTGTTTTCATCGATGCAACGTCCGGTTCGACTTTTCAGCACCCTGGTGTTCATGGCCCTGCTGGCCCTGAGTGGTTGCCAGAGCGTGCCGCCCAAGGGGCTGACCCCGAAGCAGATCGCGGTATTGAAACAGGAGGGCTTCGAACTGACGGATGAAGGCTGGGCCTTCGGCCTGTCGGGCAAGGTCCTGTTCGGCAGCGACGTGGAAAGCCTCAATCCGGCCAGCACCGCGATCGTCCAGCGCATCGGCACGGCCCTGCTCAGCGTCGATATCCAGAAGGTGCGGGTCGACGGCCATACCGATGCCTCGGGCAAGGAGGCCTACAACGTGCAACTTTCCGTGCGCCGCGCCAAGAGCGTGGTCAAGGTGCTGACCCAGGTCGGCATGCGTGAAGAGAACATCCAGTTGCGCGGCCTGGGCAGCAGCGAGCCGGTGGCTTCCAACAGCACCCCGGCCGGGCGCACCGAGAACCGCCGGGTATCGATCGTGGTGATCGCCGACTGACCGGCGTTCCACGCTATAGCGGCTGTAGTCCTACGGCCGTTTCTCCAGGCCGCGCGTGCCAGAGGGCCATCTAGGGGGCGCTGAACGACATGTTCCGGCTGTCCCCCATCAACAGGGGCTGGTTCTGCTCGGTCACTTCCCTGATGTAATCCCACAACAAGGTGATGCGCTTGAGCTTGCGCAGGTCCTCGCGGCAGTACATCCAAAACTGCCGGGTCAGGTTGATTTCCTTGGGCAGCACCGGCAGCAGGCGTGGGTCCTGGGCGGCGAGGAAGCACGGCAGGATCGCCAGCGAGCGGCCCTGTTGCGCCGCCACGTATTGGGCGATGACGCTGGTGCTGCGCAGGTGGGCGCTGGCCCCGGGCACCACGTTGGCCAGGTACAGCAGCTCGGAGCTGAAGGCCAGGTCGTCGACATAGCTGATGAACTGATGCTCGCCCAGGTCGCTGGGGCGGCGGATCGGCGGGTGGCGATCGAGGTATTCCTGGGTGGCGTACAGCTGCAGGCGGTAGTCGCATAGCTTGCAGCACACATAGGGCCCGTGCTCCGGGCGCTCCAGGGCGATGACGATATCGGCCTCGCGCTTGGACAGGCTGATGAAGTGCGGCAGCGGCAGGATATCCACCGAGATCGCCGGGTAGGCGCCGAGGAAGTGGCTCAACTGCGGGGTGATGAAGAAGGTGCCGAAGCCTTCGGTGCAGCCCATCCGTACATGCCCGGAGAGCGCCACGCCGGACCCCGAGACCTGCTCGCAGGCCATGTGCAGGGTGCTTTCGATGGCCTCGGCGTAGCCCAGCAGGCGTTGGCCCTCGGCGGTCAGGACGAAACCGTTGGTACGGGATTTCTCGAACAACAGGGTGCCCAGGGCGGTTTCCAGCGAACCGATGCGCCGCGACACCGTGGTGTAGTCCACCGCCAGGCGCTTGGCCGCGCTGCTGGCCTTGCGGGTACGGGCCACTTCCAGGAAGAACTTCAGGTCGTCCCAGTTCAGGCCGCTCAGGGAGGTGATGTTTTTTTGCATGATGGACCGGATTTTATGTGCGTTCTTATTAGAAGTTTGCACATCTATACTCCAAAAACAGTCCGACACCAACTCGCGACGCCTCTCTTTTCAAGGCCTGCAATGCCTTGGCTCCCTGCATAAGAACCCAAGAAGTCAGGAGACCCCATGAACGCATCCCTCCAGTCCGGTGGCACCACCCTGCAGCAGGTCAAGCTGTTGATCGACGGTCAATGGGTCCAGTCCCAGAGCCAGGAATGGCATGACATCGTCAACCCGGCGACCCAGGAAGTGCTGGCCAAGGTGCCATTTGCCACCGCTGCCGAAGTCGACGCCGCGATCGCCGCGGCCCAACGCGCCTTCCAGACCTGGAAACTGACCCCGATCGGCGCGCGGATGCGCATCATGCTCAAGCTCCAGGCCCTGATCCGCGAGCACTCCAAGCGTATCGCCCAGGTCCTGAGCGCCGAGCAGGGCAAGACCATCGCCGATGCCGAAGGTGACATTTTCCGTGGCCTGGAAGTGGTCGAGCATGCCTGCTCCATCGGCACCCTGCAGATGGGCGAGTTCGCCGAGAACGTCGCCGGCGGCGTGGATACCTACACCCTGCGCCAGCCTATCGGCGTGTGCGCCGGCATCACCCCGTTCAACTTCCCGGCGATGATCCCGCTGTGGATGTTCCCGATGGCCATCGCCTGCGGCAACACCTTCGTCCTCAAGCCTTCCGAGCAAGACCCACTGTCCACCATGTTGCTGGTGGAGCTGGCGGTGGAGGCGGGAGTCCCGGCCGGCGTGCTCAACGTGGTCCATGGCGGCAAGGAAGTGGTGGATGCCCTGTGCACCCACGCCGATATCAAGGCCGTGTCCTTCGTCGGCTCCACTGCCGTCGGCACCCATGTCTATGACCTGGCGGGCAAGCATGGCAAGCGCGTGCAATCGATGATGGGTGCCAAGAACCACGCCGTGGTGCTGCCTGACGCCAACCGTACCCAGACCGTCAACGCCCTGGCCGGTGCGGCGTTCGGCGCGGCCGGCCAACGGTGCATGGCCACCTCGGTGGCGGTGCTGGTGGGCAAGGCTCGCGAATGGCTGCCGGACATCAAGGAAGCCGCGAGCAAGCTCAAGGTCAACGCCGGTTGCGAGCCGGGCACCGATGTCGGTCCAGTGATCTCCAAGCGGGCCAAGGAGCGCGTGCTGGGCCTGATCGAAAGCGGTATCAAGGAAGGCGCCAAGCTCGAGCTGGACGGCCGTGACGTCAAGGTCCCGGGCTACGAGCAAGGCAACTTCGTCGGCCCGACCCTGTTCTCCGGGGTGACCACCGACATGCAGATCTACACCCAGGAAATCTTCGGCCCGGTGCTGGTGGTGCTGGAAGTCGACACCCTCGACCAGGCCATCGCCCTGGTCAACGCCAACCCCTTCGGCAACGGCACCGGCCTGTTCACCCAGAGCGGCGCGGCGGCACGCAAGTTCCAGAGCGAAATCGACGTTGGCCAGGTGGGGATCAACATCCCGATCCCGGTGCCGGTACCGTTCTTCAGCTTCACCGGTTCGCGCGGTTCCAAGCTCGGCGACCTGGGGCCCTACGGCAAGCAAGTGGTGCAGTTCTACACTCAGACCAAGACCGTCACCAGCCGCTGGTTCGACGATGACAGCGTCAACGACGGTGTGAACACCACCATCAGCCTGCGTTGAGGAGCCTGACATGAACATCGCATTCATCGGCCTGGGCAACATGGGCGCGCCCATGGCCCGCAACCTGATCAAGGCCGGCCACCAGCTGAACCTGTTCGATCTCAACCAGAGCGTGCTGGCCGAGCTGGCGCAACTGGGCGGGCGCATCAGCGCCTCGCCCAAGGCCGCCGCCGCAGGCGCCGAACTGGTGATCACCATGCTGCCGGCCGCCGCCCATGTGCGTAGCGTCTGGCTCGGCGAAGACGGCGTGCTGGCGGGCATCGCCCGTGGCGTGCCGGCGGTGGACTGCAGCACCATCGACCCGCAGACCGCCCGCGAAGTGGCCAATGCCGCGGCCAAGCAGGGCGTGGCCATGGCCGATGCGCCGGTTTCCGGCGGCACTGGCGGCGCCCAGGCCGGCACCCTGACCTTCATGGTCGGGGCCAGCGCCGAGTTGTTCGCCACCCTGCAGCCGGTACTGGCGCAGATGGGTCGCAATATCGTGCACTGTGGCGAGGTCGGCACCGGGCAGATCGCCAAGATCTGCAACAACCTGCTGCTGGGCATCTCGATGATCGGCGTCAGCGAAGCCATGGCCCTGGGTGATGCCCTGGGTATCGACACCAAGGTGCTGGCCGGGATCATCAACAGTTCCACCGGGCGTTGCTGGAGCTCCGACACCTACAACCCGTGGCCGGGAGTGATCGAGACCGCGCCTGCCGCGCGCGGCTACACCGGCGGTTTTGGCGCCGAGCTGATGCTCAAGGACCTGGGGCTGGCCACCGAGGCTGCCCGCCAGGCCCATCAGCCGGTGGTTCTGGGCGCGGTGGCCCAGCAGCTGTACCAGGCCATGAGCCAGCGCGGGGAAGGTGGCAAGGACTTCTCGGCCATCGTCAACAGCTACCGCAAGCCGCAGTGACCCTCTGCGTGGCGAGGAGCCGCTCCTCGCCACGAATACCGTCTCATGATCGCAGCCCCCCGAATGGGGGCGTTTCCGGGAATCCGCGTCGGGCGGCTTCCCGTTTTTTTTGCCCGCTCAGTTGGGCCGGCCAGCCGGAGTGCGCGCTGGCGGATTGAGGCGGGTATCGAGGCCGAAGCGCTCCTGGATCACCACCTGGTACAACCCCTTGGCCAACAGCGGGTTGAGCAGGATGTTCCAGCTGTGGCGCGAAACCGAGGAGGGCACCAGCACGAAGGGATGCTCGGCCAGCAACTGGTCGGCGAATTGCTGCTGGCCGGCACTGGGAATGCCCGGCACCAGCCAGTTGGGATTGGGCACGCGGCCTTCGTCCAGGCGGTAGATGGTCGATGGGTCGTGGATCAGCGCCCCGGTCAGCACATGGGGCACCTGGTCGAGCGCGGCGAACCCCTTGTGCACGGCCACCTCGAGGATCGCCGTGGCAGGGTCGGCGCTGCCGTACACGGCCTTGACCCCCTTGGAGTTCCAGCGCCCGCCGCACAGCTCGGCGCCGATGCCGCTGTCCCAGCTGTCGGCGTGCTGCGCGGCGTCCAGGCGCCAGAAGTGGACGGCACTGCCGCCGGGGACGCTGATCACTGATAGACCCCGTATTCCAGGCGGGTGAGGAACTCATCCACCAGCTCGAAGCCGATGGGGTTGGTCAGCAGGTCCACCGGCTTGTGGCCGTCCAGGGCCATCACCGGCTTGGCCATCCACTCCTGGGCCTGTTCGCTGCTGCCGAAGATCTCCTGGGCCTTGGACAGGACCTGGGCGAAGCGCACCGCCCGGGCACTCTGCTCCGGGTTCAGCGGTTCGTCGGGAGTCTTCAGGCGCCGGTGCAGGGTGCGCTCGGACAGGCCGATGATCTTGGCCAGGACCTGTTCGTCCTTGAGCATGGGCACCGAAGACACGAACTTGACGATCGCCGCCAGCGGAATGCCTTCCTCGGTCAGGCGATAGATGGAGATGCGGTCGTCGAAACGCGCCCGGCCACCGAGCAGGATCTGCGAGGTCCGATCCTTCAATACGGGTTTGCCGCGTCGTTTCACAGCGATATCGCTACCGGTCATTGCAACCATGGGCGTGACTCCTGCCTTTGCCATTTGGCAGGGATTATAACGACATTTGGCAGGTTGCGCCGAGCCGGGCGTCGCCAGGCCGGGCGGACCGGCCGGACGCGGTCTCGCCTTGTACGACAGGACTCAGGCGAACACGAAATACTTGCGCACGGTCTGCACCACTTCCCAGGTGCCCCGCATGCCGGGCTCGACCACGAAGATGTCGCCGGCTCGCAGGTGGATCGGCTCCTGGCCATCCGGAGTGATCACGCAGTAGCCCTCCTGGAAGTGGCAGTACTCCCATTTCTCGTAGGCCACCCGCCATTTGCCCGGGGTGCAAATCCAGGTGCCCATGATCTTGCTGCCATCTTCGCTGGTGTAGGCGTTGAGGTTGACGGTATGGGGATCGCCTTCGAGTTTTTCCCATTTGCAGGCGTCGAGGACCGGCAGTGGATGGGTATCGCGCAGAACGGTGATGGGCTTGGACATGCTGTGCTCCTGGCAGGTCGCGAACTGGAAAGCGCACCCTATAGCGCACGGCGCCAGTGGGGATGCCTGGACTCGACACCCAGCTATCCAGAAACGCTGCACCGGGGGCTTGGAGCTGCTTGCAGGCTTGAAAGATTCATCCGCCAAATCCGGCTTTATTGGCAGTTCTTGCGAAACATCCAGGGTTGCTCGCGTTATTTCGCAAGAATCTTTACCGGCTTCGCTCGTATCATTCAGTCCGGACCGACCGAGAGCCGCACCCATGGAAAACACTCCCCGCTGGTGGGATATCAGCCCACCCTTGAGTACCGCGACCCCGACCTGGCCGGGGGATACCCCATTCCAGGAGGAGCGCGTCTGGCAGTTCGGGCCCGAGTGCCCGGTGAATGTCGGGCGTATCACCTTGTCCCCCCACACCGGCGCCCATGTCGATGCGCCGCTGCATTACCGCCCTGACGGCTTGCCCATCGGCGAAGTAGCGCTGGATGTGTACATGGGGCCGTGCCGGGTCCTGCACTGCCTGGGCAGCGGCCCGCTGGTGCAACCCGAGGACTTGCTCGGGCGCCTGGACGACCTGCCCCGGCGAGTGCTGCTGCGGACCTACCGTGAGGCTCCGCTGAGCGCCTGGGATCCTGACTTCACCGCCGTCGCCCAGGCCACCATCGACTTGCTGGCCAGCCTCGGTGTGCGCCTGGTGGGCATCGACACGCCCTCCCTGGACCCGCAACAGTCCAAGACCATGGATGCCCACAACGCCGTGGCCCGGCATGGCATGGCGATCCTCGAAGGAGTGGTGCTCGACCAGGTGCCCGAAGGCGACTACGAACTGATTGCCCTGCCACTGCGCTTCGCCCACCTGGATGCCAGTCCGGTGCGGGCGATCCTGCGCCCGTTGGCCGATTGATTCCTACAATAACTAATACGGCGGGCCACTCGCGCACCCTTGCCCAGGCACAGGTGCCGGACCCAGCCGACCGAGACGAGGAGCCCACGCGATGAGCCAATGTCCCTTTTCAAGCAACCCACCGGATGAATGGCATAACGCCCAGCTGAATTTCTCCGACTCCATGAGCTACGGCGACTACCTGGACCTGGGGCGCATCCTCAGCGCCCAGCATCCGTTGTCGCCAGACCACAACGAGATGTTGTTCATCATCCAGCACCAGACCTCCGAGCTGTGGATGAAACTCATGCTCCACGAACTCAAGGCCGCCCGTGAGCAGGTGCGCCAGAGCCAGCTGGCGCCGGCGTTCAAGATGCTGGCGCGGGTCTCGCGGATCTTCGACCAGTTGGTACATGCCTGGGCGGTGCTGGCCACCATGACCCCTTCGGAATACAAGTCCATCCGTCCGTACCTGGGCCAGTCCTCGGGCTTCCAGTCGGTCCAGTACCGCGATATCGAATTCATCCTGGGCAACAAGAGTGCGGCTCTGCTGCGTCCCCATGCCCACCGTCCCGAGCTGCTGCAGGCGCTGCAGGAATCCATCGCCACCCCGTCGCTGTACGACGAGGCGATCGCCCTGATGGCCCGCAGCGGCCTGGACATCGATCCGCAGCGCCTGGCGCTCAACAGCACCAGCGCGACCCAGCATGATCCGTCGGTAGAGGCGGCCTGGCGCCAGGTGTATGCCGATCCTGCGAAATACTGGGACCTGTACCAGTTGGCGGAAAAGTTCATCGACCTCGAAGACTCGTTCCGCCAGTGGCGCTTCCGCCATGTGACCACCGTGGAGCGGATCATCGGCTTCCAGCCCGGCACCGGCGGAACCGAGGGCGTGGGCTACCTGCGCAAGATGCTCGATACCGTGCTGTTCCCCGAGTTGTGGCGCGTACGTTCGCCGCAATGATCCAGACCAACGCCCCGCCAGCCGGGGCGTTTTTCATCGGCCGGCCAGCAGGTGACCGACCAGGTTCCCGGAGTTAAAGTGGCCGCCCTTCAGGCGGATTTTCACTTGCCCAGGCAGACCACATGGCCCAGATATTCGAACTCGAGACCCTGAACATGCGGCTCAACGACCCGGAGTTCCAGGCGTTGGACCTGCATCAGCGCATCCAGCGCGCCCTGTGCGGGCTGATCCTCGATGGCGCCCTCGACCCGGGATTGAAGCTGCCGGCGACCCGGGTCCTGGCCAAGTCCCTGGGGGTATCGCGCGATACCGTGGAGAACGCCTATGTGCAGTTGCAGCGCGATGGCTTCATCGTCCGCCGCGAAGGATCCGGCAGCTATGTCAGCCAGACCATCGGCGCCCAGTTGCGCGGCGCGGCGCGTCGCCGCCTGCGCTGGCAGGAGCAACCGTCCAGTGCCCGGGAGCCGGGTTCGGGCCTGAGCCGCCGGGGGCGGGTGCTGTTCGAGCGCGGCGGGGTCAGCGACCAGCAAGTGGTCCGTGCCTTTGCCACGGGCCTGCCGGAAACCCGCAGCTTTCCGCTGGCGGCCTGGGAGCGCCTGCAGCGCCAGGTGCTCAAGGAATCCCGCGCCACGGTGCTGCTGCATGGCGATCCGCAAGGCGCCGAGCCGCTGCGCAAGGCCATCGCCGCCTACCTCAACCTGGAGCGCGGGGCCAAGGTGGTGCCGGGGCAGATCCTGGTGTTGAGCAGTACCCGCCAGGCGCTGTTCCTGTGTGCCCAACTGCTGGTGGACGCCGGCAAGCCGATCCTGATGGAGAACCCCGGCTACTTCGGCGCCCGCAAGGCCTTCGAGGCCGCCGAGGCGCGGATCGTGCCCATCGAGGTCGACGCCCAGGGCCTGCGCACCGACCTGCTGCGGGCCGACCGCAGCGGCGCCCAATGCGTCTATGTGACCCCATCGCACCAGTACCCCAGTGGCGCCACCCTGGCCCTGGAGCGCCGGCTGGAACTGACCCGCTGGGCCGCCGAGCACCAACGCTGGATCATCGAGGACGACTACGACAGCGAGTTCCACTACGACGGCTTGCCCACCGCCTGCGTCCAGGGCCTGGACCCCTACCAGCGGACGCTGTACATCGGCACCTTCAGCAAGACCCTGTACCCCGGCCTGCGCATGGGCTACATGGTCCTGCCCGAGGAGTTGGTGGCGCCCTTCAGCGCGGCCCGCAGCATCATGGACGGCCACACTCCGCAGATCCTCCAGCTGACCCTGGCGCGGTTCATGGAGGAGGGGCACTACAACGCTCACGTGCGGGCCATGCGCAAGCTCTACGCCGGCCGCCGGCAGGCCATGCTCGAGGCCATCGAGCGCCATCTGGCGGGCATCGCCCGGGCCTTGCCGCCGCCAGGCGGCCTGCAGATCCCCTGCCTGCTGGAACCCGGCTGGACCGAGCACGAGACCCAGCGCCGGGCGGCTGCCATCGGCCTGCAACTGCCCGGGCTCAGCCGGCTGTATGCCGGCCAACACAAGGAGCAAGGCTGGCTGCTGGGTTATGCGTCCCTGAGCGCCCATGAAATCGATGCCGCCATGGCGCGCCTGGGGCAGGCCCTGCGAACCCCTTAGCAGGCCGTTGAAAATCTACCTGCGTTGCCATCGCTGCGTTGAAAACCGGCTGGTGCGCCAGCCCGGTCAAAATGCTCATTTACCACTCGTAAACTGCGCTTTTTCGCCTGTTTTCGCCTTGCGCTGGCTGCCTCGCCTACGTTTTCAACGGCCTGTTGGCCAGCCTCAGGAACGTGCGTTGCTGGCGCTGAAGCGGCGATACCGGCCATGGATCAGCAGGTGGGCGGTCAAGCCGGCCAGCAGCCCCCAGAATGCCCCGCCGATGCCCAGCAAGGTGACATTGGCCGCCGTGGCGAGGAAGGTGATCAGCGCGGTTTCCCGGGTCCTGGCATCGGCCATGGCGTTGCCCAGGCTGCCGCCGATGGCGCCCAGCAGCGCCAGGCCCGCCAGGGTGCCGATGAACGCCTTGGGCAGCACCAGGAACAGGCTGGCCAGGGTCACGCCGAAGGTCCCCACCAGGATGTACAGCAGCCCGCAGGCGATGCCGGCGAGGTAGCGCTTGCTCGGGTCCGGGTGGGCATCCTTGCCGGTGCAGATGGCGGCGGTGATTGCCGCCACGTTGAAGGCATGGGCACCGAACGGCGCCATCAGCAGCGAGCCCAGCCCGGTGACCCTGAGCAGCGGGTTGGCGCTGGTGGCGAAGCCATCGTTGCGCAGCACCAGCATGCCCGGCATGTACTGGCCGGTCAGGGTGATGACGAACAGCGGCAGCGCCACCCCGAGCAGGGCTTGGACGGAGAATTGCGGAGCGGTGAACAGCGGCGTCGCCAGGCTCGGCTGCAAGGCGCCGAAGTCGATCCGCTGCTGGGCCACCAACAGGCCCAGGCCGATGAGCAGGATACCCACCACGGCGAACCGCGAGGTGAAGCGCCGCAGCAGTGCATAGGACACCAGCAGCACCATCACCAGCCAGGGATCGCTGCTGGCGCCGCCAAAGGCATTGATCCCGAACTGCAGCAGGATGCCGGCCAACAAACCTGCGGCGATCCCCTGGGGAATCAGCCGCACCAGCTTGTCGAAGGCCCCGGACAGGCCCAGGAGCATGAAGCCCAGGGCCGAGACCATGTAGGCGCCGATCGCTTCGGCGTAGGGCGTGCCAGGCAGTACCGTGGCCAGGAACGCCGCCCCGGGTGTCGACCAGGCGGTGATGATCGGAGCCCGGTGGCGCAGGCTCAGCCAGAGTCCGGTGACGCCCACGCCCACAGACACCGCCCAGACCCAGGAGGCGGTCTGGGCCGGCGTCAGTTGGGCCAGTTCAGCGGCCTGGAGCACCAGGACGAAGGTCCCGCCATAGTTCACCAGCACCGAGATCAGCGCCGCCACCGTGGGGGAAAAGAAATCGCTCGGCCTCAGGCCCGCGGTCGTTCTGCTCATATGCCACTCTCCATCCAGGATCCGGTTCCCGGGCCGATATCGCCGGGAAGAGCGTCGATTCTAGAGAGCGAGCGGCCTGGAGTTTCAGGCCGCTTGTGTAGATGGCAGCAGACCACTTTTGCGGTGGGCATGAAAAAGCCCGGCCTTGGAGCAAGGCCGGGCTTGGCTTTGCACAGGGGCCTGCACGCGGCCCCTGATGGGTCAGCGCAGGGCCGGTTGGCTGGCTTTCTTCGCCTGGCTCAGGCGGTAGAACACCCAGATCAGCGCGATCCACACCGGGATCGCGTACACCGAGGCGCGGATCGGCGGGATCATCAGCATCACGCCGATGATCATGACCATGAAGGCCAGGCACAGGTAGTTGCTCAACGGCGACCAGAAGGCCTTGAACGAAGGCACCACGCCTTGCTCGGCCATGGCCTTGCGAAAGCGCAGGTGGGTCAGGCTGATCAACGCCCAGTTGATCATCAGGGCCGCCACCACCAGGGCGAACAGCAGCTCCAGCGCTTCGTGCGGAGCCAGGTAGTTGACCAGCACGCAGAGCATGGTGATCAGCGCCGAGATACCCAGGGCCAGCACCGGTACGCCCTGCTTGTTGAGCTTCATCAGCGCGCGCGGGGCATCGCCCTGTTCGGCCAGGCCGTAGAGCATGCGGCTGTTGCAGTACACGCCGCTGTTGTACACCGAGAGCGCCGCGGTCAGGACCACGAAGTTGAGGACCTGCGCCGCCGCGTCGCTGCCGATCAGGGCGAAGATCTTCACGAAGGGGCTGCTGCTGTAGGAGTCGCCGCCGGCGTTGAGGCTCACCAGCAGCTCGTCCCACGGATACAGCGACAGCAGCACCGCCAGGGCGCCGACGTAGAAGATCAGGACCCGGTAGACCACCTGGTTGATGGCCTTGGGGATCACCTTGCGCGGTTCGGCGGCTTCGGCGGCGGTGATGCCCACCAGCTCCAGGCCGCCGAAGGAGAACATGATGAAGGCCATGGCCATCAGCAGGCCGGTGCCGCCGTTGGGGAAGAAGCCGCCATGGGACCACAGGTTGCTCACCGAGGCCTGGGCGCCGCCGCTACCGCTGAACAGCATGTAGCAACCCAGCACGATCATGCCGACGATGGCCACCACCTTGATGATGGCGAACCAGAACTCGGCCTCGCCGTAGAACTTCACGTTCATCATGTTGATCAGGTTGACCAGCACGAAGAACACCGCGGCGCTGACCCAGGTGGGGATTTCCGGCCACCAGAACTGGATGTACTTGCCCACCGCCGTGAGTTCGGCCATGCCCACCAGCACGTACAGCACCCAGTAGTTCCAGCCGGAAAGGAACCCGAAGTAGCCGCCCCAGTATTTGTGGGCGAAATGGCTGAAGGAGCCGGCCACCGGCTCCTCGACGATCATCTCGCCCAATTGGCGCATGATCAGGAAGGCAATGAATCCGGCGATCGCATAACCCAGGATCATCGAGGGGCCGGCGGACTTCAGGACCCCGGCCGAGCCGAGGAAGAGTCCGGTGCCGATCGCCCCACCCAGGGCGATCAGCTGAATATGGCGGTTCTTCAAGCCACGCTTGAGTTCACCCTGCTTCAAGGTCTGATCCACTAACTTGCGCTCTCTTCTAGTTGTTATCAGGACCGCTACCCGGATGCAGGCAGCGGTCGCGTCTTATTGTCGACGGGATCAGATATTACTCCGCGTCAAGCTCCCGTAGTAAAGCCGAACACGCCCAAGTCCCTGTTCTTGCTGCCATCTGCCGCTGGGCCGACCTCTGGTCGGGCGGTGTCCGGTGTCCGGTGTCCTGGCAGGGCGTTGGGCGATCGCCGGTGGAGTCAGTTGGTGCTGTCGGTGAAGCGCTCGTAATACAGCTGGACGTGCTCCAGGCCCTGTTGCTGCTGCCAGGCGCGGATCGAATCGACCATCGGCGGTGGCCCGCAGACGTACATGTCGGCCTCGCTGGTGCGCAGTTCCTCGGTGTCGAAATGTTCGCTGATGTAGCCGCGCTTGCCGGTCCAGGCCGGATCGGCATCGCTGATCACCGGGGTGAAGCGAAACCCGGGCAGGCGCTCGCCGTAGGCCTGGATGCGCTCCAGCTCGCACAGGTCGGCGCTGTGGCGCACCCCGTAGTACAGGTGCACCGGTTGCTGGCAGCCTTGCTCGACGATCTGCTCGAGCATTGCCAGCAACGCCGACAGCCCCGTGCCGCCGGCCACCAGCAGCAGCGGGCGGCTGACCTGGCGCAGGTAGAAGGCGCCCAGCGGCGCTTCCAGTTCCAGGCTGTCGCCCAATTGGCAACGCTCACGGATGTAGTTGCTCATCGCCCCGTCGGGCAGCAGGCGGATCAGGAACTGCAACTGCTGGTCCGCCGCCGGGCGGTTGGCGAAGGAATAGGCGCGGCTGGTGCCGGTGCCGGGGATGCCCAGGCGGGCGTACTGGCCAGGCAGGAAGTCCAGCGGGGCCGGGTTGGCCCCAAGGTCCAGGCGCAGGATCGCCGTGCTGTCCGAAACCTGGCGCACCTCCTGGACCGAGGCGCGATAGCGCACCGGCTCGGCGGCGTGGCACAGGCTGGAATCGAAGTCGAAGTAGAACGCCGCGTCGGACTGCACCCGGGTCTGGCAGCTGAGCATCTTGCGCTGCGCCAGGTCCTGGGCCGACAGCGCCTCTTCGTCCACGTAGTCCTGGCTGTACTGGCCCGCCTCGCAGCGGCCCTGGCAGGTGCCGCACACCCCCTCGCGGCAGTCCAGGGGGATCTTGATGCCGTTGCGCAGGGCGGCGTCGAGCAATATTTCATTGGCGTGCACCGGGAAGAACAGGGTCTTGCCGTCGGCGAAGCTGAACGCGACCTTGTGCGTCATGGAGAATATCCGTCGAGTCAGAGGTGATAGAAATCCAGCACCGAGTTGATCTGGTCGTTGAGCAGCACCACGTGCTTGCGTTGGATCAGCCAGCTCTCGCCGTGGGGCTTGAGGTCATAGGTGGCGTGGCCGTAGAACTGCTCGGAGGTGGCCAGGCGGTAGAACAACGTGTGCCAGTTCAGGCGAACCTGCAGCAGCTCTTGCTCGCCTGGGGCGATGCGCAGGTTGCTGACCGTGTGCAGGGTGCGCGGCATCGGGATGGTGGACGCGGCCTTGCCGGTGCGCAGGCGGAACACCCGGTCCTCCAGGCCCGAGCGGTTGCTGTAGTAGATCAGCGACATGCCGCGCTTGGGGTCCTGGGTATAGACATGCTCGGAATCCCATTGGGGCAGGTGGAACACGCTGTCCGGGGCGAACAGTTGCAGGTAGGCGTCCCAGTCCTGGGCGTCGCACAGCTCGGACTTGCGATAGAAGAATTGTTCGATGCGGTATTGCAGTTGTGCATCCATGGTCATGCCTCCCGCAGTTTCAGGGGCCGGCGCTGCAGGCCGTCGAGGAGAAAGCGCTGCCAGTTCTCGTGCTGGTTGACGTACAGCCCTTCATGGGTGATCTCGGTGCCGGTCATGGCCGGCTGGATGTCCAGGTTCCGTGTGTTGGCGGTCGGCCCGGTGGCCCAGCGATGATGGCCGCGGGAGACATCGCTCCAGCGTTCCAGGCGGGCCTGGAAGCCGCGCTGGGCCTCGCGGAATTCCACCAGGTCGTCCGGGGTGCCCATGCCCGAGACGTTGAAGAAGTCCTCGAACTGGCGGATGCGGTTTTCCCGGTCGGCGTCGCTCTCGCCCTTGACGCCGATGCACTGGCTGATGATCTCGGTCTTGTTCCAGGCCATGGGGCGGATGATCCGCAGCTGCGAGCTGATCTGGTCGAGGAAGAACAGGCTGGGATAGATGTTCAGGTTGCGCAGGCGATGCATCATCCATTCGGCCCGGGCCTGGCCGTACTCCTCCACCAGGCGCGGCATGATGCTGGCGTAGCCGGAGCGCACCGCCGGGTTGGGCATCTCGCTGAACAGCACGCTGTGGCCGTTGGCGAAGGCGAACCAGCCGTCGTCGGTGGCGGCATCGCCGGCTCCGAGCTTGCTGTAGTCCAGGGTGGCGCTGGCGGTGCCGTTCTCGCTGTTGACCTGCTGGCGATGCTGCACCGTGGCCACGTAGTTGTAGTGCACGGTGCTGACGTGATAACCGTCCAGGCCGTTCTCGTTCTGCAGTTTCCAGTTGCCGTCGTAGGTGTAGGCGGACTTGCCCGGCAGCACCTCCAGCTCGCCGGTGGGCGACTGGGCGACCATCATGTCGAAGAAGATCCTGGCGTCGCCGAGGAAGTCTTCCAGGGAGTCTTCGCCGCTCGCGTCCAGGCTGATGAACACGAAGCCCTTGTAGCTATCGATCCGGGCTTTCTTCAGGCCGCGGGTGGCCTTGTCGAAATCCTCGGCGTACTCGCCGGGGGCCTTGACCTTCACCAGACGGCCGTCGCTCTTGTAGCACCAGGCATGGAAGGGGCAGGTGAAGGTCGACTGGTTGCCCTTGCCGACCCGGGTCAGGGTGGTGCCGCGATGCTGGCAGGCGTTGACCAGCGCATTGAGCCGGCCCTCGCCGTCGCGGGTGATGATCATCGGCTGGCGTCCGGCCCGCATCGTGACGAAGTCGTGGTTGTTGGGCAGTTCGCTTTCGTGACAGGCGTAGATCCAGTTCTTCTCGAAGATCAGCTCCATCTCCAGGTCGAACAGCTCGGGCTCGGTGAACATCTCCCGGGCGATGCGGAACACCCCGTCAGCGGGGCGAAAATCCAGGCAGCCGTGGATGAACTCTTGCCATTGCTCGATGCTTCTTGCACCACTCATGGTCGGTACCTTTTTTATTCAGGCCAATCGGTACGGTCATTAGAGTGAGAGCGGGGCAGGGGTGGCTATCCGCTTAGTCGGCCAAGCGCATCCACAAATTGGCCAGGGTGCCTGTTGTGGCGGTCGAGCGCGGGAGGTTGGGTGAAAGCCCCCGGCGGCGCCCCGTGTTGTGGCTGCAGAGTGGGGCGTTTCTACACGGCAGGTGGCAGCACGAGGGTGGACACGACCCGGATGGCCGGGCGGTTTATCCACTTAGTCGGCTATTGTTATCCACTGGGTTGGCAGCTTCGCCGGTTGGCGCAAAACTTGCCCTGCCAGACAAGACGCGCCGTCAGAGCGCGCTAAAGAAAATTGCCGTGGGTGTGCCGTGATGAACAACAAGGCTGATGGGCAGTTGCGCGATATTCGCGTCGATCACTACGACCTCGAAGGCGCCAGGCGCTGGATGTCGGGCATCTGCGGCCCGCATCGCCTGGAGACCGCCACTCCGGAGCGGATCCGTTTCCACCACAGTGCCCATGTGCTCAGGTCGCGGGCCACCACCCTGGGCATCATCGAGTACGGCACCGACGTGGTGGTGGATATCGAGGATATCGAGCGCTTCAGCAGCTACAGCCTGAGCTTGCCGCTGTGTGGCCAGCAGGAGCTGAGCAAGGACGGCCGCCTGTTGCACTCCGACAGCGCCCATGGGGTGATCATCGCCCCCAATGAAAGCCAGGCGCTGGCCATCTCCGGCGACTGTCGCAAGCTGCAGGTGGTGATTTCCCGGCCGGCCATGAGCGAGGCCCTGGAGGCCCTGCTGCAACGACCGGTGCAGCAGCCGCTGCGCTTCGAGCCGGGCATGGATGCGCTGCATGGCGCGACCGCTTCCTGGTGGCGCATGGCCCGGCACTTCCTCGGCGAACTGGCCCAGGGCAACGAGCTCTACGAGCAACTGGCCTTCACCCGGGAGATCGAGAACTCGCTGATCAAGGGCCTGATCCTGGCCCAGCCCAACAATTACTCCAGCGAGTTGCGCCAGGTGCTCGGGGTCAAGCTGCCGCATTACCTGGTGCGGGCCCGCCAATACCTGCAGGAGCATGCCCGCGAGGCGGTGCACCTGGAGGATCTGGAAGCCGCCGCCGGGGTTTCGCGCTACAAGCTGTTCGAGGCCTTTGGCAAATACTTCGCGCTGTCACCGATGGCCTATCTCAAGCGCCATCGACTCAACGGCGTGCGCCAGGAAATTCTCGAGCAAGGCGCGGCGCGCAACATTTCCGAGATTGCCCTGGGCTGGGGCTTCACCCACCTGGGGCGGTTCTCCGCCGAGTACCGCAAGCTGTTCGACGAAGCCCCGAGCGTCACGGCCCAGCGCCATCCGACCCGCAACTGAGCGGTGGCGCGGCGGTCATTTGCGTGGCACCAGGTCCAGCAGGTTGTTCTGTTCCTTGATCTTCTGCAGGACGATTTCCGAGCGGATGTCGGTGACCCCGCTGGCGCGGTTCAGGTGGTTGACGATGAAGTCCGAGAAGTGCCTGAGGTTGCGTGCCTGGATGCGCAGTACGTAGTTGCTGGCGCCGGTGATCACGTAGGCGGCCATCACCTCCGGCCACTGCTGGACCTTGGCGATGAAGGTCTCGTGCCAGCCTTCCACATCCTGGCGCAGGGACACGTGGACGATGGCCTCCAGTTCGATGCCCAGGCGTTCGGCGTCGAGCTGGGCGCGGTAGCCGCTGATGATGCCTTCGTTCTCCAGCATGCGCAGCCGGCGCAGGCAGGCCGAGGGCGAGAGGGCGACTTTCTCCGCCAGTTCCTGGTTGCTGATGCGCCCGTCCTGTTGCAGGTGATGGAGGATGCGCAAGTCGGTGGCGTCGAGAATCATGGCTGGCATAAATCCACGTTTTTTATTGAAGGTTTAGAATTTAATTCGAGATTAGTACGGGATCGCGCCGCACTTTGCACGAAAATTCTCCATCGCTTCGTTCATTATTTTCCGGGTTTATCCATTGCCGACGCCCTGCGTTCCCGCTCGGGACGGGCAGGGCACTGACCAAGACAGGACTTCCAATGATCGATAAAAACCACTGCCTGCGCCTCGATGAACAAGATGCCCTGGCGCCGCTGCGCCAGCGCTTCGCCTTGCCCGAGGGGGTCATCTACCTCGACGGCAACTCCCTGGGCGCGCGCCCCGTGGCCTCCCTGGAGCGGGCCCGACAGGTGATCGAGCAGGAGTGGGGCGATGGCCTGATCCGCAGCTGGAACAGCGCCGGCTGGCGCGACCTGTCCCAGCGCCTGGGCGATCGCCTGGCGCCGCTGATCGGCGCCGATGCCGGGGAAGTGGTGATCACCGACACCACCTCGATCAACCTGTTCAAGGTGCTCAGCGCCGCTTTGCGGGTCCAGGCCGAGCGCGCGCCCGAGCGCCGGGTGATCGTCTCCGAAAGCAGCAACTTCCCCACCGACCTGTACATCGCCGAAGGCCTGACCCAGCTGCTCCAGCAGGGCTATTCGCTGCGCCTGGTGGACAGCCCCGAGCAGGTGCCGGCGGCCATCGACCAGGACACCGCGGTGGTGATGCTCACCCACGTCAACTACAAGACCGGCCACATGCACGACATGCAGCAACTGACCGGGCTGATCCACGAGGCCGGCGCCCTGAGCATCTGGGACCTGGCCCACTCGGCCGGCGCGGTGCCGGTGGAGCTCAAGCGTTGCGGCGCCGACTACGCCATCGGCTGCACCTACAAGTACCTCAATGGCGGCCCCGGCTCCCAGGCATTCGCCTGGGTCGCCCCGGCACTGTGCGACTTGGTGACCCAGCCGTTGTCCGGCTGGTTCGGCCATGCCCGGCAGTTCGACATGGCCACCGCCTACGAACCCAGTAGCGGTATCGCCCGCTACCTGTGCGGCACCCAGCCGATCACCTCGCTGGCGATGGTCGAGTGCGGCCTGGAGATCTTCGAGCAGACCGACATGCAGAGCCTGCGGCGCAAGTCCCTGGCCCTGACCGACCTGTTCATCGAACTGGTGGAGCAGCGCTGCGCCGGCCACCAGCTCACGCTGGTGACCCCCCGTGAGCACGCCAAGCGCGGCAGCCACGTGAGCTTCGAGCATCCCGAGGGCTACGCGGTGATCCAGGCCCTGATCGCCCGGGGCGTGATCGGCGATTATCGCGAGCCGCGAATCATGCGCTTCGGCTTCACCCCGCTGTACACCACCTTCAGTGAGGTGTGGGACGCGGTGCAGATCCTCGGCGAGATCCTCGATGCCAAGACCTGGGCGCAACCGCAGTTCCAGGTGCGCCACAGCGTGACCTGAAGCCGCTAGCCGCTGGCGCAGGCCGCGACCGGGCCCGGCCCGCTCGCGGCCTGCGCCGCATGACGACACTGCGTGGCACAAGGACGCGCCGCCAAATAGATCAACACGTGCACACAACAATAAAGAGGCACTGAACGTGACCACCACCAACAAGGGTTTCGAAGCGATTTCCAATCGCGAGCACGGCCTGAGGCGGCAGCTGACCGCCGGCCAGATGAGCATGATCGCCATCGGTGGAGCCATAGGTACCGGGCTGTTCATGGGCAGCGCCTATGCCATAGGTTATGCCGGGCCCAGCGTGCTGCTCAGCTATGCCATCGGCGCCCTGATCACCCTGCTGCTGATGGGGTGCCTGGCGGAAATGACCGTGGCCCATTCCACCTCCGGCTCCTTCGGCGCCTATGCCGAGTTCTACATCGGGCCCCTGGCCGGTTTCCTGGTGCGCTATGCCTACTGGGCGGCCATCGTCCTGGCGGTGGGGGCCGAGGTCACGGCCATCGCCATGTACATGAAGTACTGGTTCGCCAACGTGCCGGAGTGGGTGTGGATCATCTCCTTCTCCAGCATGCTGATCCTGCTCAACGCCATCAGCGTGAAGACCTTCGGCAACTTCGAATACTGGTTCTCCACCATCAAGATCGCCGCCATCGTCGGCTTCATCATCCTGGCGGTGTACGTGGTGTTCGGCTCCGGCAACCCCGACTACGGAGTGCACAACTACAGCGCCCACGGCGGCTTCTTCCCCAACGGTTTGCAGGGCATGTGGATCGCGGTGATCGTGTCGATCTTCAGCTACCTGAGCGTGGAGATGATCGCGGTGGCGGCCGGTGAGGCCAAGGATCCGCAGCGCGCGGTGAAGCAGGCGTTTCGCGCCACCATCCTGCGCCTGGTGGTGTTCTACCTGCTGACCCTGGCACTGATGCTGGCCATCGTGCCCTGGGTCCAGGCGGGCAAGGCCCAGAGTCCGTTCGTCACGGTGATGCAGACCATCGGCATTCCCGGGGCCACCGGGGTGATGAACTTCGTGATCCTGATCGCCGCGCTGTCGGCCATGAACAGCCAGCTCTACATCACCACGCGGATGATGTTCAGCCTGTCCCGCGCCGGTTATGCGCCCAAGTCCATGGGCGCCCTGAGCAAGAGCGGGATCCCGCTCAATGCCTTGCTGCTGTCCAGCTCCGGCATCGCCCTGGCGACCCTGATCAACGTGTTCTACCCGGAGAGCTCGTTTGCCCTGATGATGGCGATCTCGATGTTCGGCGCGATCTTCACCTGGTTCATGATCTTCCTCACCCACTACTGCTTCCGGCGCTACCACCAGCGCCATGGCGAGCAGCCGCTGTCGTTCCGCATGCGCCTGTTTCCCTACAGCACCTTGCTCGGCTTGTTCCTGATGGGGGCGGTGATGATCACTACCTTCTTCACCGATGCATTCAAGATGACCCTGGTGTTCGGCGTACCCTTCCTGCTGTTGCTGAGCCTGGTCTACTGGCTGTTCTTCCGCCGGTCCAGGAGCTCGGCCGCGTTGTCGCAAGTCTGATGCGCCGCTTCCCGGGCGGCCCTGGCAGACCGTTGAAAAACATAGGCGATGGCAACGCCGCCAGTTTTTCAACGGCCCGCTAGAGGCTGTCCAGGGGGCACTCCTCCCGGGCCTGTTGCAGGCTGTCCTCGAAGGCTTCCAGTCGGGCGTGCAGTTGTTGCAGGTCATCGATCTGGCGCCGCAGGTCGCGCTTCTTGCGCGCCAGGGCCGCCTGGGCCTGGTCCCAGGGGAAGGCCTGGCCCTGGTGGGCGGCGAATACCTGTTGCAGCTCCTTGAGCTTGAATCCCAGCTGTTGCGCGCACTTGATGAACACCAGTTGCTCGACGCTCTGCGCGTCATAGAGCCGGTAGCGGCCCTGGCGCGGCGCTTCGGGCAACAGGCCGATGGCCTCGTAGTGGCGGATGCTCTTGATGGTGGTTCCGGACAATCGCGCGGCTTGGCCGATGTACATGGCGGCTTCCTTGTGCTGGACCGGGCAGGGTGGCCGGGTGCCGCGCATTATCGGGCAGATTCAGCGCCTGGCAAGTCGCTCCGCCTGCTGCAACCAGCTGGCGCGGGCCAGGTCGCTGGCGTCCAGCACCGGGCCGAAAGTCAGGGTGCGCAAGGTGCGGATGCCGCAGAAGGCCAGGGTGGTGCGGCGCATCTGGTGCAGGCCGGGCATGCGGTAGAACCAGCGGTAGTACCAGGGCGGGGTGTCCATGGTCACCAGCAGGTCGGCGGTGCGGCCCTTGAGCAACTGCTCGGGAAAGGCCTTGCCGGGGCGGTACTTGAAGGCGTAGCCGGGCAGCAGCACCCGGTCGAGAAAGCCCTTGAGCAAGGCCGGGATCCCGCCCCACCAGATGGGGAAGACCCAGGCCAGGTGCTCGGCCCAGAGGATATCGGCCTGGGCTCGCTGCAGGTCGTCCTCCAGTGGCTGGATCCGTCGGTAACCCTCCTGCAGCACCGGATCGAAGCGCAGGTCGCCCAGGTACAGGCAGCGCACTTCATTGCCGGCCTGCTGCGCCGCGGCGACATAGCGCTCGCTCAATGCCGCGCACAGGCTGGCGCGGGAGGGGTGGCCGAGAATCACCAGGATGCGTTTGCTCATTGCCTTGGTCCTTGAGGAAGAAGCCCGCAGGCTAAGGTCTGCCCCTAGGGGTAGAGTCAAGGTTCGAGCAAGGCCTGGCACAGCTCCTGGGCATACAGCGGCAAGGTGGCGAAATCCCGGGCGCACAGCAGCAACCGGCGCCGGGCCCAGGGCTCGCCCAGGGGCCGGGCATGCAGGGCCAGGTGGCGGTTGCGTTCCACGGCGGCCTGGGGCACCAGGGCCAGCCCGGCGCCACGGGCCACCATGCGCAGGGCGGCGTCGAAGCCTTCGGCGCGGATTCGCAACTGCATGCGCCGGCCCAGGTGCAGGGCCTGTTCTTCCAGGTACACCGCCAGGGCGCTGTGGCTGGCCAGGCCGACATAGTCGTGGGCCAGGGTGTCGCTGAAGCGCGGTTCGGCCTGCTGGCGCAATGGGTGGTCCACAGGCATCGCCAGGAACAGCGGGTCGTCGCGAAACGGCCGGCTCTCCAGGCCATGGGTATCCACGGCGTCGGAGACGATGCCCAGCTCCGCCGCGCCCTGGCGCAGGGCATGGGTGATGCGCATGCTGGGCAGCTCCTGCAGCTCGATGTCGACCTGGGGCCGGTCACGCAGGAAGTCCGCCAGCAACTCCGGCAGGTATTCGCTCAGGGCGCTGGTGTTGCACAGCAAGCGCACCTGGCCCTTGACCCCCCTGGCGTACTCGGTGAGGTCCTGCTGCAGGTGCTCGGCATACCGCAGCAGGGTCCGGGCGTGCTGGGCCAGGGCCTTGCCGGCCGGTGTCGGGCTGACCCCGCGACGGCCACGTTCGAGGAACTCGATCCCCAGGGAGCTTTCCATGGCGCGGATCCGCGCGCTGGCGGCGGCCAGGGACAGGTGGCTGCGGTGGGCGCCGGCGGTGATATTTCCGGCTTCGAGGACATTCAAGTACAAGCGCAGGTCCACCAGGTCGAAGTGCATGCGGGGCCTCCACAGCCAGGGTATCGGGAACCAGCCTCTTGTACGGCAAGAGGCTGGCTCAGTATATGGCAGATTTTCAGCGCAGCCGGGCGAGTGCAGGATAGGCCCATGAATACTTCCCTCGCGTTCTATCAGGATCTCGGCCTGGCCCTGTCTTTATGGGTGCTCGGCATCTTCGTCATGGCTGGCATGGTCAAGGGTGTGATCGGCCTGGGCCTGCCCACGGTGGCCATGGGGCTCCTGGGGCTGGCTATGGCTCCGGCGCAGGCTGCGGCCTTGCTGATCATTCCGGCGACCCTGACCAATCTCTGGCAACTGGCTTTGGGTGGGCACCTGCCGGCCCTGCTCAGGCGTTTGTGGCCGCTGTTGTTGGCGACCTGCGTCGGCACCCTGGGCGGCTGCCTGTGGCTGGGCATCGATGGTGGGCCGTGGGTGGTGCGGGGGCTGGGCGCGGCGCTGTTGCTCTATGCCCTGGCGGGCCTGTGCTTGCCGCAGCTGCGCATCGCCCCGGCCCATGAGCGTTGGCTGGCGCCCTTGTGTGGGTTGGCCACTGGCCTGGTCACTGCGGTCACCGGGGTATTCGTGATTCCGGCGGTGCCTTACCTGCAAGCGTTGGGCCTGGGCCGCGATGCGCTGGTCCAGGCCCTGGGCCTGTCATTCACCGTCTCGACCCTGGCCCTGGCCGCCGGCCTGGCCTGGGGCGGTCAACTGGGCGGTGCGGAGCTGGGGGCCTCGTTGCTGGCCCTGGTTCCGGCGCTGCTGGGCATGTGGCTGGGGCAGTGGTTGCGCCAGCGCATCAGCGCATTGCTGTTCAAGCGGGTGTTCTTCATCGGCCTGGCCCTGCTGGGGGCCCACCTGCTCGTCAGCGGCTAGCAGAAGCCGGGCTGAGCATGTCGATGGCGCGGATCTCGAAGTCGCGCTCCAGGTACTCCATGCGCGCATCGCGGAACTGCTTCATGTGCGGCAGGTTGGAGTGCACGTCCAGTGCCTCCTGGGACTCCCAGACTTCGTAGAAGATGAACAGGCTAGGGTCCTGCCGGTCGCGCAGCATGTGGTACTCGATGCAGCCGGGTTCGGCCCGGCTGGCGGCGACATAACCCAGGAACAGCGCTTCGAATTCGGCAGCCCGTTCGGGGCGGGTCTTGGCATGGAGGATGAAAGCCTGGCGGGACATGGCGATGCACTCATGGCAAAGGAAATTGCCAGGGATTCTAAGGCAACAATCAAGGTTTGATTCGTGCCTTTGCGGCAAATGTATTTTGAGCGCCCGGGGCTTATTCCCGCGCGAGCCCTTCACTAACCTGCCGCCCTCGTTTTCCACCCCAACGGCCTGGCGTCGCGCGACGCATGCAAGGGGCCGTTCCCGCGACAGGGCCCGCTCATGAAAAAAGTACTGCTGCTCAATGGCGCCAAGCAATTCGCCCACTCCGATGGCCGCTACAACACTACCTTGCATGAGGTTGCGCTGGCGGTGCTGGATCGTGGCGGCCTGGACGTCAAGGTCACCCATATCGACCAGGGCTACGACGCCCAGGAAGAAGTGGCGAAGTATCTCTGGGCCGACGTGATCGTCTACCAGATGCCTGCCTGGTGGATGGGCGAGCCCTGGATCGTCAAGAAGTACATCGACGAAGTCTTCACCCAGGGTCACGGCAGCCTGTATGCCAACGACGGCCGGACCCGCTCCGACGCTTCGCAGAAGTACGGCAGCGGCGGCCTGGTCCAGGGCAAGCAGTACATGCTCTCGCTGACCTGGAATGCACCGCAGCAGGCCTTCGACGACCCGAGCGATTTCTTCGCAGGCAAAGGGGTGGACGCGGTCTATTTCCCGTTCCACAAGGCCAACCAGTTCCTGGGCATGAGCCCCCTGCCGACCTTCCTCTGCGTCGACGTGATGAAGCGTCCGGACGTCGAGGGCGACGTGCGCCGCTATGAGCAGCATCTGCGCCAGGTGTTCGGCCTTGAGGCCCAAAGCCGCTAATATCGGTAGGCCGTTCCTGTAGCCGCCGCGCGTCGCAGTCTGCGCGCGGCTACAGCTACCAATCGATAGAGGGTTCCCTGTGAAAGCCAGATCCGACGAACTGCAGATCTTCGTCTGTGTCATCGAGTGCGGTTCCATCTCCGCCGCCGCCGAGCAGGTCGGGCAGACGCCATCGGCGGTCAGCCGCACCTTGTCGCGCCTGGAATCCAAGCTCGATACCACGCTGATCAACCGCACCACCCGGCGCATGGACCTGACCGAGGAGGGCAAGTATTTCTTCGAGCAGGCCAAGTCGATCCTCGACCAGATGGACGAACTGGAAGAGCGCCTGTCGTCGCGCCAGCAGACCCCTTCGGGACGCCTGCGGATCAACGCCGCCTCGCCGTTCATGCTGCATGCCATCGTGCCCTACATCGCCGAGTTCCGCAGTCTGTACCCGCATATCCAGCTGGAGCTCAACAGCAACGACCTGATCATCGATCTCCTGGAGCAGAGCACCGATATCGCGATCCGCATCGGCACCCTGGCCGACTCGACCCTGCATGCCCGCTCCCTGGGTTGCAGCCCGTTGCGCATCCTGGCCAGCCCGGCTTACCTGGAACGCCATGGCACCCCGCACAGCGTTGCCGAGCTCAGCGCACACACGCTGTTGGGCTTCACCCAGACCGAAAGCCTCAACCACTGGCCGCTGCGCCACCCCCATGGCGACCGCTGGCAGATCCAGCCGGGCATCAGCGCCTCCAGCGGCGAGACCCTGCGCCACCTGGTACTGGAGGGGCAGGGCATCGCCTGCCTGTCGCACTTCATGACCATCGACGACATCCGTGCCGGGCGCCTGATGCCGATCCTCGGCGAGTTCAACAGCGGCTACCGCCAGCCGATCAACGCCGTGTACTACCGCAACTCGCAGTTGGCCCTGCGCATCCAGTGCTTCCTGGACTTCATCCAGGGCAAGCTGGCCGACTACGCTGACCCGGGCTTCGAGGGCTGAGGTCATGCTTCCCAGGCTGGGGATTCGTGATTCCTGCGCAAGAGTGATTTGGTCCAGCCCGGCTGTTTCGTCGGAACAGGCGCGCCGATACTGGCGCCATCACTTATCCACCCAGGGAGTCTCTCCATGAACGTATTCGTTACCGGTGCCGCGGGTTTCATCGGCGGTTCCATCGCCACCGGCCTGGTCAAGGCCGGGCATCAGGTCACTGGCCTGGTGCGCAGCGCCGAGCAAGCCGCCGAGCTGACGGCCCTGGGCATCAAGCCCGTGGTGGGCAGCCTGGACGACAGCGCCCTGCTGGGCGAACAGGCCCGGGCCGCCGACGCGGTGATCAACGCTGCCAGCAGCGACCATCGTGGTGCGGTGCAAGTGTTGCTGGCCGCGCTCAAGGGTTCGAACAAGCCGTTCCTGCATACCAGCGGTTCGAGCATCGTCGGCGACGCTTCCGGCGGCAAGGCCAGCGATACCGTCTACTACGAAGACCAGTTGCCGGAGCCCACCGTGGACAAGGCCGCCCGGGTGGCCATCGACAACCTGATCCTGGCGGCGGCCAAGGACGGGGTGAACTCGGCGGTGCTGTGCAACACCCTGATCTACGGCCACAGCCTGGGCGTCAAGCGTGACAGCGTGCAGCTGCCGCGCCTGCTCAAGCAAGCGCGCAAGAGCGGTGTGGTGCGCCACGTCGGGCCGGGGCAGAACATCTGGTCCAACGTGCACATCGAGGACGTGGTGGCGCTCTACGCCCTGGCCCTGACCGGCAACACCCCGGGCAGTTTCTACTTCGTCGAGAGCGGCGAGGCATCCTTCATCGACATGACCCGCGCCATGGCCCGTGCCCTGCATCTGGGCGAACCCGAGGACTGGCCGCTGCCTGCCGCCGAGGCCGAGTGGGGCTACGAGATGGCCAACTATGGCCTGGGCTCCAACAGCCGGGTGCGCGGCAAGAAGGCCCGCGAGCTGCTGGGCTGGGCGCCGCAGCGGACTTCGGTGCTGGAGTGGATCGAGCACGAGATGGTCTGAGGAGCGGCTGCTCCACTGATCCGTCTGCGACAAACGGCTGCCTGCGGGCGGCCGTTTTGCTGTGGGCGTTTGCCCTCCGCGCAACAAAGCGTCTAACAGGCCGTTGAAAAACGTAGGCGAGGCAGCCAGCGCAAGGCGAAAACAGGCGAAAAAGCGCAGTTTACAAATGGTAAATGAGCATTTTGACCGGGCTGGCGCACCGGCCTGTTTTTAACGCAGCGATGGCAACGCAGATAGTTTTTCAACGGCCTGCTAAGGTTCGTCTGGTCTGAAAACAACGATAAAGGACGGACTCCATGCGTATCTTGCCGTGCATGACCCTCACCCTGGGCCTGGCGCTCGCTGCCAGTATTCCAGCCTTCGCCGCGCCCCTTGAAGGCGGTGCGGTGGCCGCACCCAACCAGTACGGCGCCGATGTCGCGGCGCAGATCCTCAAGAAGGGCGGCAATGCGGTGGACGCTGCGGTGGCCACGGCCTTCACCCTGGCCGTGACCTATCCCGAAGCCGGCAATATCGGCGGTGGCGGCTTCATGACGCTGTTCATCGACGGCAAGCCGTATTTCCTCGACTACCGGGAAACCGCGCCCAAGGCCGCGACCCGCGACATGTACCTGAATGACAAGGGCGAGGTGATCGAGAACCTCAGCCTGGTGGGCGCCCGCGCCGCCGGGGTGCCGGGCACCGTGATGGGCCTGTGGGAGGCCCACCGGAAATTCGGCAAGCTGCCCTAGAGCGAACTCGTCACCCCGGCAGTGGCCTACGCCAGGAACGGCTTCAAGGTGGCGGACAAGCAGTACCAGTACCGCGAGGATGCCTTGAAGCTGTTCAACGGCAGCACCAACTTCGGTGATTACTTTGGCAGCATGCAACCCGGCCAGACCTTCCGCCAGCCGGAGTTGGCGGCGACCCTGGAACGCATCGCCGACCAGGGCGCCAAGGAGTTCTACAGCGGCAAGACCGCCGACTTGCTGGTGGCCCAGATGCAGGCCGACAAGGGCCTGATCACCAAGCAGGACCTGCAGGACTACAAGGTCCAGTGGCGCCAGCCGCTGCAGGTGGGTTTCCGTGGCAACGTGCTGTACACCGCACCGCCGCCCAGTTCCGGCGGGGTCGCCCTGGCCCAGCTGATCGGCATCAAGGAAGAGCGCGCCGCGGACTTCAAGGGCGTCGAGCTCAATTCGGCCAAGTACATCCACCTGCTGGCGGAAATCGAGAAGCGCGTGTTCGCCGACCGTGCCGACTACCTGGGCGATCCGGCGTTTTCCGAGGTGCCGGTCAAGCCATTGACCGACCCGGCCTACCTCAAGCAGCGCGCGGCCCAGGTCAACCCCGACGCCATCTCGCCCACCGACAAGGTGCGCCCAGGGCTGGAGCGGCACCAGACCACCCATTTCTCCATCGTCGATGCCCAGGGCAATGCAGTGAGCAATACCTACACCCTGAACTGGGACTACGGCAGCGGCGTGGTGGTCAAGGGCGCGGGGTTCCTGCTCAACGACGAGATGGACGACTTCAGCGCCAAGCCCGGCGTGGCCAATGCCTTCGGCGTGGTGGGTGGCGATGCCAATGCCATCGCCCCGGGCAAGCGCATGCTGTCGTCCATGAGCCCGAGCCTGGTGACCCGCGACGGCAAGGTTACCCTGGTGCTGGGCACTCCCGGCGGATCGCGGATCTTCACCTCGATCTTCCAGGTGTTGAACAACCTCTACGACTTCCACCTGCCCCTGGAGAAAGCCGTGGCCGCGCAACGCGTGCATCACCAACTGCTGCCCAAGGACACGATCTACTACGACGCCTATGCGCCGCTCACCGGCCAGGTCGCCGATGAACTCAAGGCCATGGGCTACACCCTCGAGGACCAGGGCTGGGAGATGGGTGATATCCAGGCCATCCGGGTCAATGGTTCCCAGCTTGAAACCGCTTCCGACCCACGTGGGCGTGGCGTCGGCAAAGTCGTTAAGTAACCGCTGCGCCCTTGCCTGAGCCGGTACGCCGGTTCCGGCAAGGGCTTGGCTGCGCGCCGACGGCCGGCTGGTCGGCGGCGTCTTGATTCCGTACCATTCCCGCCTGATTTCCCCCGCCATTCCCCGGGCCCCTGCGCGGCCCAACTATCAGGTCAATCATGAAAGCAAAACGTCTGCGTGCCGATGTCCTGGCCGGACTCACTACCTCCTTCGCCCTGCTGCCCGAGTGCATCGCCTTCGCCCTGGTCGCCCACCTCAACCCGTTGATGGGCCTGTACGGCGCCTTCTTCATCTGCACCCTGACCGCGTTGTTCGGCGGCCGTCCGGGCATGGTCTCCGGTGCTGCCGGCTCCATGGCGGTGGTGATCGTCGCCCTGGTGGTGCAGCACGGCGTGCAGTACCTGCTGGCCACGGTACTGCTGGGCGGGCTGGTGATGATCGCCTTCGGCCTGCTGCGCCTGGGCAAGCTGGTGCGCATGGTGCCGCACCCGGTGATGCTGGGCTTCGTCAACGGCCTGGCGATCGTCATCGCCCTGGCCCAGCTGGAGCATTTCAAGAGCGGCGAGCACTGGCTCAGCGGCCAGCCGCTGTACCTGATGGCCGGCCTGGTGGCGCTGACCATGGCCATCGTCTACCTGCTGCCGCGCCTGACCCGGGCGGTGCCGCCGGCGCTGGTGGCGATCCTTGGCGTGGGCCTCCTGGTGTACGTGCTGGGGTTGCCGACCCGCACCCTGGGGGACATGGCCCACATCGCCGGCGGCTTGCCGGCGCTGGCGCTGCCGGAGGTGCCCTGGACCCTGGAAACCCTGGGCATCATCGCGCCCTATGCCTTCCTGATGGCCATGGTCGGCTTGCTGGAAACCCTGCTGACCCTGAACCTCACCGACGAGATCACCGAGACCCGCGGCTACACCAACCGCGAGTGCGTGGCCCTGGGCGCGGCGAACATGGTCTCCGGCGTCTTCGGCGGCATGGGTGGCTGCGCGATGATCGGCCAGACCGTGATCAACCTCAGTTCCGGCGGCCGTGGGCGCTTGTCCGGGGTCGTGGCCGGGGTGCTGATCCTGCTGTTCGTGCTGTTCCTGTCGCCGCTGATCGAGCGCATTCCCCTGGCGGCGCTGGTGGGCGTGATGTTCGTGGTGTCGCAGCAGACCTTCGCCTGGGCCTCCTTGCGGGTGGTCAACAAGGTGCCGCTCAACGACGTGCTGGTGATCCTCGCGGTGACGGTGATCACCGTGTTCACCGACCTGGCCACCGCGGTCATGTGCGGCATCGTCATCGCCGCCCTCAACTTCGCCTGGCAGCAGGCCCGCGAGCTGTACGCCGACAGCCACCTGGAAGCCGACGGCAGCAAGCTCTACCACCTGCACGGCACCTTGTTCTTCGCTTCCACCACGCCGTTCCTCAACCAGTTCGACCCGGCCAACGACCCATCGCGGGTGACCATCGACTGCCGGCACCTGAGCTTCGTCGACTATTCGGCCATCGCCGCGCTCATGACCCTGCGCGAACGCTATGCCAAGGCCGGCAAGCAGTTGCGGGTGCTGCACCTGTCCGAGCGCTGCAAGAAGCTGCTCAAGCGCGCCCGGGTCCAGCACGACTGACGGCCTGCGGGCGAGCCTTCGCGCTCGCCCGTCCCGCCCGACATATGCATGAAAATAACCGGTGCCGATTTTCATCACCGGGGCTTTGGCATAGCCATGCACGACAAAGCCTGCCTCTTTACGAAAATCAGTTTCATATGGTTTGAAATTCACTGCCTGAAGTGATTAAAAACTTTCATAACCATTCGAAACGACGCTGTTTTCAAGGAGGTATCCGTGGCTCCTGTATCGGCTTACGGACTGCTGGGTTACGCCGCAGTCGCCATCATCGCGTTGATCGTCCTGATCGCGCGCTACCGGCTCAATCCCTTCATCGTCATTACCCTGGTCTCGGTGGGCCTGGCGCTGGTGGCCGGCATGCCGGCCTCCGGGGTGGTGGCGGCCTATGAGGCCGGGGTCGGCAAGACCCTGGGGCATATCGCCCTGGTGGTGGCCCTGGGCACCATGCTCGGCAAGCTGATGGCCGAATCCGGCGGGGCCGAGCAGGTGGCCCGCACCCTGGTGGCCCGTTTCGGCGAGCGCAATGCCCACTGGGCCATGGTCTGCATCGCCTTCCTGGTGGGGCTGCCGTTGTTCTTCGAGGTGGGTTTCGTGCTGCTGGTGCCGATCGCCTTCACCGTGGCGCGGCGGGTCGGGGTATCGCTGCTGATGGTCGGCCTGCCGATGGTCGCCGGGCTGTCGGTGGTGCATGCCCTGGTGCCGCCGCATCCGGGGGCGATGCTGGCGGTGCAGGCCTACCAGGCACCGGTGGGGCAGACCTTGCTGTACGCGATCCTGATCGGCGTGCCCACGGCGATCATCGCCGGCCCGGTGTATGCGCGGCTGATCGTGCCGCACATCCAGTTGCCGGCGCACAACCCGCTGGAGCAGCAGTTCATCAACCGTGAACCGCGCGTGCGGCTGCCGAGCTTTCGCCTGACCCTGGGCACCATCCTGATGCCGGTGGTGCTGATGCTGCTGGGCGGCTGGGCCAACCTGATCGCCGCCCCGGGTACCGGGCTCAACCAGTTCCTGTTGTTCATCGGCAACTCGGTGATCGCCCTGCTGATCGCCACCCTGGTGAGCTTCTGGACCCTGGGCCTGGCCCAGGGGCTGAACCGCGAGTCGATCCTCAGGTTCACCAACGAATGCCTGGCGCCGACCGCCGGCATCACCCTCCTGGTGGGCGCCGGTGGCGGCCTGAACCGCATCCTCATCGACTCCGGGGTGACCGAGCAGGTGACCGGCCTGGCCCATCAGTTCCAGCTGTCGCCGTTGTGGATGGGCTGGCTGTTCGCGGTGCTGATGCGGGTCGCCACCGGTTCGGCCACCGTGGCCCTGACCACCGCCTCGGGGGTGGTGGCGCCGGTGGCCGTCGGCCTGGGTTATCCCCACCCCGAACTGCTGGTGATCGCCACCGGCGCCGGCTCGGTGATCCTCTCCCATGTCAACGACGGCGGCTTCTGGCTGGTCAAGGAATACTTCAATATGAGCGTCATCCAGACCTTCAAGACCTGGACCGTGCTGGAGACCCTGATCTCGCTGATCGCCTTCGGCCTGACCCTGGTTCTCGCGGAGTTTCTCTAGATGGACATCCTTTACCAGATCCGCTCGCGCCTGGACGATCTCAGCACCGGGGAGGCGCGGATCGCCCGGCTGATGCTCGATGACGTGGGCTTCGCCGCCTCCGCCAGCCTCGAGGAGCTGGCCCGGCGCGCCGAGGTCAGTGCCGCGACCCTGTCGCGTTTCGCCCGCAGCGTCGGCTGCCGGGACTTGCGCCAGCTGCGCCTGCAACTGGCCCAGGCCAGCGGCGTGGGCAGCCGCTTCCTCGATCCGGGGGCGAGCACCGAGGCGTCCGGTTTCTACCGCCAGATCGTCGGCGATATCGAGGCGACGCTGCACCGGCACCTGGCGGGTTTCGAGGAGGCGCAATTCGCCGATGCGGTGCGCCTGTTGGGCCGCGCGCGGATGATCCACGCCTTCGGCACCGGCGGCTGTTCGACCCTGTGCAGCGCCGAGCTGCAGGTGCGCCTGGTGCGCCTGGGCTACTGCATCGCCGCCTGCCATGACCCGGTGATGATGCGGGTGACCGCTGCCTCCCTGGGACCGCAGCACGCAGTGATCGCCTGTTCCCTCAGCGGCCTCACCCCGGAGCTGCTGGACGCGGTGACCCTGGCCCGCAGCTACGGCGCCGCCGTGCTCGCCATCACCTTGCCCGACTCGCCCCTGGCCGGGCTGGCGGACGTGCTGTTGCCACTGCACAGCGCCGAGACCCCGTTCATCTACAAGCCCACCGCCGCCCGCTACGGCATGCTGCTGGCCATCGACGTGTTGGCCACGGAACTGGCCCTGGCCATGCCCGACGACAATCAAGAGCGCCTGCGCAGGATCAAGCTGGCCCTGGACCATTACCGTGGCGGCGCCGACAGCCTGCCCCTGGGAGACTGACATGCGCTACGACACTCTGATCCGCAATGCCCTGGTCATCGACGGCAGCGACCGTCCTGGCTATCACGCCGACCTGGCCATCCTCGACGGGCGCATCCAGCGCATCGGCGAGCTGGCCGGTGCGCTCGCCGAGGTCGAGATCGATGCCGCCGGCCGCGTGCTGGCCCCGGGCTTCATCGATGTGCACACCCATGACGACACGGTGGTGATCCGCCAGCCGCAGATGCTGCCCAAGCTCAGCCAGGGGGTGACCACGGTGGTGGTCGGCAACTGCGGCATCAGCGCCGCGCCGGTGACCCTCAAGGGCGATCCGCCGGACCCGATGAACCTGCTGGGGCAGCGCGAGATGTTCGTCTACCCGCGTTTCGCCGACTACCGCGCGGCGGTGGATGCGGCCCGCCCGGCGGTGAATGTCGCGGCCCTGGTGGGGCATACCGCCCTGCGCAGCAACCATCTGGCGGACCTGTACCGCACGGCGAGCGCCAGCGAGATCGCGGCGATGCGTGGGCAACTGCGCGACAGCCTGGAGCACGGCGCCCTGGGCCTGTCCACCGGGCTGGCCTACGCCAGTGCCTTCTGCGCCGAGACCGATGAGGTGCGTCAGCTGGCCGAGGAGTTGACGGCCTTCGGCGCGCTGTATGCCACGCATCTGCGCAGCGAGTTCGAGCCGGTGCTGGAGGCCATGGACGAAGCCTTCCTGATCGGCCGTTCGGCCAGGGCACCGGTGATCATCTCCCACCTCAAGTGCGCCGGCGCCGGCAACTGGGGGCGCAGCCCGCAACTGCTGGCGGCCCTGGAACAGGCGGCGCAGGAGCATCCGGTGGGCTGCGACTGCTATCCCTATGCCGCCAGTTCCTCGACCCTGGACCTCAAGCAGGTCACCGATGCCTATCGCATCACCATCACCTGGTCCACGCCGCATCCCGAGCAGGGCGGACGCGACCTTTCGCAGATCGCCGCCGACTGGGGCCTGGACCTGCAGGCCGCCGCCAAGCGCCTGCAACCGGCGGGAGCGGTGTACTACGGCATGGACGAAAGCGACGTGCGGCGCATCCTCGCCCACCCGCTGACGATGGTCGGCTCCGATGGCCTGCCGGAAGACCCGTTCCCCCATCCCCGGTTATGGGGCGCCTTTCCCCGGGTGCTGGGCCACTTCAGTCGCGACCTGGGGTTGTTCCCGCTGCACACCGCGGTGCACAAGATGACCGGCCTGTCGGCGGCGCGCTTCGGCCTGCGCCAGCGTGGCGAGATCCGCGAAGGCTATTGGGCCGACCTGGTGCTGTTCGATCCAGAGCGGGTCCGGGACGTGGCCGACTTCCAGGAACCACGGCGCCCGGCCCAGGGGATCGACGGGGTCTGGGTCAATGGTGAGAGCAGTTATGCCGCCGGCCAGGCCAGCGAGCAGCGCCATGGGCGCTTCCTGCCCCGGGATGGCGATTTGCGCCAGGGCTTCGATGCGCCAGGCTGATTTGTTGATCGCCGTCACAGTGGTGGCGCATTGATATTAAAGAAAGCTCGCGTGGCGCCGAAGTGCTGGCAATCGGGGTCGCTCTCAGCGACCTGTTTCCAGTCAGGGAGTCACCTAATGTGCTTTGGCAAAACCACCCCCGTCCTGCGCATCTTCGATGAAGCCGAGGCCCGGGCGTTTTACCTGGACTTCCTGGGCTTCCACCTCGATTGGCAGCACCGCTGCACCCACGACCTGCCGCTGTACATGCAGGTCTCCCGGGGCGAGTGCGTGCTGCATCTGTCCGAGCACCAGGGCGACGGCAGCCCGGGCGCCGCGCTGCGCATCCATACCGACGAACTGGAGGACTTCCAGCAGCAGCTGCTGGCCAAGCAGTTGCCGTTCACCGATCCGCGTATCCAGGCCATGCCCTGGGGCAGCCTGGACATGACCATCAGCGATCCTTTCGGTAACCGGTTGGTATTCACCAATACCATCAGTGCCTGATGCGGGTCAGGCCTGTGCGCAGGGGAGGGCAGCCTGGCGAAACTGGCCCGGGGTCAGGCCGGTGCGGGTCTTGAAGCTGCGGTGGAACGAACGGGGTTCGGTGAAGCCCAGGCGATCGGCGATGTCGTGGATCGACAGCTCGCTGTGCCGTAGATAGTGCTCGGCCAACTCCTGGCGCAGGTCGTCGAGGATCTGCTGGTAGGAGGTGCCGGCCTTGAGCAGCTGGCGCTGCAAGGTACTGACCGACACTTGCAGCTGTTCGGCCACCTGTTCCTTGCGCGGCAGGCCATCCTTGAGCAGTTGGCGCAGGACGTTCTGCACCTGCAGCGCCACCGGCGCATCGGCCAGCGAGGCCATCATCGCCTGGGCATGGTCTTCCAGGGTCTTGAGCAGCCGCGCATCGGCCTGGCGCAGGGGCAGTTGCAGGTAGTGCAGGGGTGCCACCAGGGCCGAGCAGGGTTGCTGGAACAGCACCGGGCAGCCAAATAGCGCTTCGTATTGCTCGAGCCGGGCCAGTTCCGGCAGTGGATGCTCGAACCACACCGCACCCGGCGAAAGCTGCGAGTCGGCGATCCAGCGGGCATACAGCAGCCACGAGGCGAGCACGTTTTCCACCAGGTGCCGGCGGATGTCCGGGCGTTGGTGGCGGCAGCTCCAGATCAGGCGTACTTCGTCGCCTAGCACTTCGGCGCGGCTGGTGCCCATGTCCCCCACCAGTTTCTCGAACGGCATGATGCGGCCCATGGCTTCGCCCAGGGTCGCGCAGTTCATGGTGATGTAGCCCAGTACGTTCCAGGAGTTGGGTTTGACGAAGCGTGCCGAATTGAGCCCGAACAGCGGGTCGCCCGAATGCAGGCAGAAGTAGTCCAGCAGGCGTTCGTGGACCTCTACCGGCAGGCGCAGGCTGGTGTCGTTCAACTGCTCCGCCTGCAAGCCGGCGGCTGCCAGCGCCGGTTCCGTGGCGATACCCAACTGCTCGGCATAGAGCAGGTACTTGAGCAGGGGCGGGACCGAGGTAAAACCGAGGCTGGGCATGATTGGGTTCCTGGCAACGAATCCTTCGGACAGCAGGATGGAGACCGGGAAAGGTAAGGGCAAACCGCGAACGCTGTAAATGCCTGTCCGGCAGACCTCATGTAGCCGCTGCCGAAGGCTGCGGCTACATGAGCGAAGGACGCGCTACAAGTCAGACGCGGAAGTGGCTGACCATCATTTGCAGTTGGCCGCCCAGGCGGGCCAGCTCGACGCTGGAGGCCGCGGTTTCCTCGCTGGCGGCGGCGGTCTGTTCCGACACATCGCGCACGTTGATGATGCTGCGGCTGATCTCCTCGGCCACGGCGCTCTGTTCTTCGGCCGCGGCGGCGATCTGCTGGTTCATCGACTGGATGTTGGACACCGTGCGGGTGATGTTCTCCAGGGAGGCGCCGGCCTTGCGCGTCAGGTCGACACTGCTGTCGGTCAGCACCCGGCTGTTGTGCATCACGGTCGCCACTTGCTGGGTACCGTTCTGCAGGCCGGCCACCAGTTCCTCGATTTCCTCGGTGGACTTCTGGGTGCGCTGGGCCAGGGCCCGGACCTCGTCGGCCACCACCGCGAAACCACGACCGGCTTCACCGGCGCGGGCGGCTTCGATGGCGGCGTTCAGGGCCAGCAGGTTGGTCTGTTCGGCCACGGCCTTGATCACGTCCATGACGCTGCCGATCTTGTCGCTTTCCTGTTGCAGCATGTTCATGGCGTCGGTGGAGCGCACCACTTCGCTGGCCAGGCGCTCGATCTGCTCGATGGCCTGGGCCACCACCTTGTCGCCTTCGCGGGCTTCGCCATCGGCGGCGGCCGCAGCCTGGGAGGCTTCCTCGGCGTTGCGCGCGACTTCCTGCACGGTGGCGGTCATCTCGTGCATGGCGGTGGCCACCTGGTCGGTCTCGACTTTCTGGCTGTTGACCCCGGCGCTGGTTTCCTCGGTCACCGCCGACAGTTCCTCGGCGGCGCTGGCGATCTGGGTCACGCCGTCGCGGATACCGCCGATCAGCTCGCGCAGGGTCACGCCCATGCGGGCGATGCCTTGTTGCAGCACGCCCAGTTCGTCACGACGGGTGACGTGCAGGTCCTGGGTCAGGTCGCCGGAGGCAATGCGCTCGACCGTTACCAGGGTCTCGCGCAGCGGACGGGTGATCTGGCGGGTGATGATCACCGCGGCCAGCACGCCCACCAGCAGCGCCAGCAGGGTGCTGGTCAGTTGCAGGCTACGGGCCTGGGCACTTTCGACATCGCGGCGATCCAGCTGGATCTGGTACAGGGCATCGCTGCGCTCGACGATATCGGCGCCTTGGTCGGTCATTTCCTTGCGCGCCTGCACGGCGTCGGAGAAGGCTGCCTTGAAGGTCTGCAGCGAGCTGCGGTAGCCGGTCAGGGCCGTGGTCAGGCGTTGCAGGACATCGCCTTGGGTGCGGCTGAAGTGCTTGTTCAGCTGCTCGAGCTCGGTGATCGCGGCGTTGAGCTGGGCGACGGCCTTCTGCTCGGTCTCCGGGTTGCTGGTGGTGACGTAGCCACGCACTTCATAGCGGGCCAGCTGGAAGGCTTCCTTGGCCTCGGTGATGGCCTGGAACTGTTCGAAACGCTCGTCGCTCAGGGGCATCTGCTTGACACGCTCGTTGATCCCGTTGATCAGGTCGTTGGCGTCGTCGGCATTCTGGTTCATGGCCTGGCGCGCGGCGTTGCCGGTGCGGTAGGCGTTGCGCATCTTGTTCAGCGAGTCCTGGTAGGCGGCGATGGTCGCGCCCAGGCCTTGCAGCAGCTTGATGTTCTCCGGGCTCTGGAACGACGCCAGGAGCTTCTTCTGCTGGGCGCTGAAGTCGTCCAGGGTGACCTGGACATTCTGCGCGGCGGTTTCGTCGCCGTTGGTCAGCATGTATTGCAGGCGTGTGACTCGCAGCTTGGTCAGGCCGATGTTCAACTGGGTGATGTCGCTCATCCAGTTGCTGCGGTCGATCATGCCGCCCAGGCTGGTCCAGCCGGTCAGTGCAAGAATGGTGGTCAGGGCCAGGACCAGGCCGAAGCCCAGGCCCAACTTAAGGTTGACGCTGATGTTGGCGAACCAGCTATTCATTGAATTCCTCCAGGAACGTAGCGCTTCTTGATCTCAGTTGGCCGGAAGATTGTTGTTCTTGGTGACCAGCAAGGTGATTTGTAGGGGGTGTATCGGCGGGATGTGCCATAGCTAAAACGATTTCGTCGGCATTGCGCCAAGACAATGTTTCAGGCTTTGACGGCTATTTTGCGGGATGCACCGCCTTTTCGTTGAGCTTTTTTTCACATTGATTTCACCGCTGCCCCACGGTCATCCCCCTAGAGTCTGGCCGGTCGCTGCCCTTGGGCATGCGGCGCAGCTCGTCTGCCACCAGGCCTGCCTGGCCTCGGCACGGGCTGCTCGATAACCCGGATCATTCTCTAAAGGGCGACTGGAACGTGACCACAAGACTGGTATTGGCGCAGGCCAGGGGCCCATCCCTGGGACGCACCCTGGCCCGTTACAAGCGGCACCTGGCGTGGTTGCTGGGCCTGGGCCTGGGCCTTTTGGCGGGCCTGTACCTGCTCCAGTCGGCGGCGGTTCCCGACCTGGCCCACGGCAATGCCAGTGGGCTCAAGGCATTGGCCAGCGGTTGGGCCAAGGGCGACATGATCGTCCTGGTGCGCCATGTGGAGCGCTGCGACCAGTCCAATGCCCCTTGCCTGGGGCCGGCCGACGGTATCACCGACCGCGCCCGGGACGTGGCGGTGGGGCTCGGTGCGCGGTTCGAGCAACTGGGCCTGGCCCATGCCGACATCTACAATAGCCCCCTGACCCGCACCGCGCAGACTGCCGGCTACATGTTCAGCAAGGTCAGCAGCGGCGACAACTGGCTCTTCAACTGCAAGGGCAACATGTTGCGCGACGCCCTGGCGCACAAGGTCGCCGGACATAACCTGGTGCTGGTGACCCACAGTGAATGCATGGCGCAACTGGAACGTGACCTGAAGCTGGCGACTCCGACCCTGGGATACGGCGCGGCCCTGTTCGTCACCACCGACACCCTGGACGGCGCACCGAAGATGCTCGGGTCGATCGAAGCCAGCGATTGGCGCTCGGTGAGCCTCAAGCCCTGAGGTCACCGAGTGGACGCGACTCTTGCCGATTCGCCTCTGGCTGGCCCATGGCATGAGCCTGCCCTGGTCTGCCGGGTGCGTCATCGGCACAGGCCAGAGGTGCTCGTTCAGCGGGAGGTACTGGCGTCCAGGCGCCGGATATTGCCGATCTGGCGCAGGCTCAGGCCGTATTTGTCTGCCAGGACGCTGCGTGAAATCCCGCCCATGCTCTCCAACTGGATGTTCTGGTTGCGGATCTGCCGGCAGAAGTGGTCGGCCTTGGGAATTTCCAGGGCCAGGCCCGCGAAGCGCTCGATCAGTGCATTGAGGGCATCGGCCGGCAGGATCAGGGCCAGGGTGGTGCGTTGGGCGTGCTTGGGGATGTACTTGGGGCGGCCGCCGTATTCGCAGGTCAGGCGATAGGCGTTTTCCAGGCCGATGCAGTCGATGAGGGCCTGGAGCGAATGGGGAAGTTGGCGAACATCGATAAGGCTGAGGTCTTTCACGTCCATTTGGTACCTCCTTGGAATTATGGATAAAGCCGGTTCGATGCTAAGGAGATGTCCATTCCGGTTTGCAGTAGGAAATCTCTCCCTTATTTCGGGGAACTATTACACCCCGATGTTGTATCGGCCCCAGCGCTGCTGCGCTGGATCGCGTCCGACGAACTGGGGAGGTGCGCGCCAGGTGGTCGCCAATTCCTGCGCCCGCCCAAGGGGCGCCAGAGCGCGAGCTATAGCGGGGGGAATGATAAAAGGAGAAATTCCGGGGGTGGGCCGAATAATGGCTATTTGCCAATTTGCCGAGTAGAGTGCCGCCGCCCGGGAAATGATTCCCCGGCGTTTTGCTCATGGAGTCGTGTCGTGAAGTACATCAATAAAGTCGTTGCCACTGTCTGTTTCGGCGTGGTTCTCGCTGGTTGCACCGGCGCTCCGATGAAGACCCAGCAGCTGGACAGCAGCCAGTACACGGTCATCGGCCACAGTGAAGCGACCGCCACCGGGATCATGCTGTTCGGGTTCATCCCGATCCAGCAGAACAGCCGTTTCGTGCGTGCCCAGAATGCTGCCATCAAGGCCAAGGGCGGCGATGCGCTGATCAATACCCAGGTCCAGGAAAACTGGTTCTGGGCCTGGGTGCTCAATGGCTATACCACCAAGGTCTCCGGTGACGTGGTCAAGCTGAAGAACCCGCAGTAATCCTGCGCTTGCCGGGTGCGACCTACTCGCTCCGACAAGCTCGACGGCACCCCGATGGGTGCCGTTTTTCGTTGTGTCAGTGGGTGGGTGCCAGGTTGACGAAATAGTAGGCCTGGCGTCCCACCATCATCATTTTCTGCACCTGCAGCGGCGACTTGGGTGGCTCCAGCCCGCCCAGTATCGCCATGTGCTTGGGCGACTCGGCGAGAAACGCCATGAGCTGGGCCTCGGACTCCAGGTCCTGGAGCACCGTCTGGACGTAGAACACACTGGCTCCGGCGATGCGTTCGCTGGCCTGGTAGAGCACCAACTGGTGGCCCTCGGCGCGTAGCGCCTTGATCTGGTCGGTCACCGGCACGAAGGACATCTCGCGGTCCAGGCGCGGCGCGAACCACTGGGCGTTCGCCAGGTAGGCGGCCACCACCAGGCCCATCAGCCCCACGACCAGGCCCTTGCGTCGGCGTCCCACCGCGCTCCAGAACCCATTGCCCGCAGCGCGCCGGGCGAGGCGCTGGTACAGCACCGCCCCGTACTCGGCCGCCAGCACCGCCGCTGCCGGGGTCAGCGACATCAGGTACACGGTGCGCTTGCTCGACGCCAGGCACAGCAGGGTGAACTGCGCCAGCAGCCAGAGCACGAAGAACAGCAGGTAGCGGTTGTTCGCCAGTTCCTTGCGCCAGTGCCACAGGCCCAGGTAGACCAGGATGTTCCACGGCAGGAAGGCCTGGGGCAGCTTGGCCAGGTAGTAATAGAAGGGTTCGTAGTGGCCGGCCTCGACGAAGGAGCCGCTGAAGCGTCCGATGCTGTTGGTCCACAGCACTTGCGCCAGGGCGGCCGTGCCGCCGCGCTGGTACAGCAGCGCCAGCCAGATCGCCAGGGGCACCAGGCCCAGCAGGGTCAGCAAGGCGGGTCGTACCCAATGGCCCAGGGCCAGGCGCTTGGCAAGCAGGCTGTCCACCAGCAGGTAGGCGAAGATCACCACCCCCGGCATGGCCAGGCCCAGTACTCCCTTGCTCAGGGTGGCGATGGCGATGCCGGCGGCGAATGCCAGCCAGGCCAGGGGGGCTGGCTGGCGCTCCTGCTGGCGCCGGTGGGCCTGGAAGAACGCCAGCAGGGCCAGGGTCACGCCCAGGCTCAGCAGTGCATCCTCGCCCACGCCGCGTACGTTGCTCCAGTAGCTGGCCATGGTCGCCAGCATCAGCCCGGCCATCAGCGCCACTGCGGCGGGACGCCCGAAACGCCGCAACAGGCCATACAGCAGCATGACGCTGAACAGCCCGGCAAAGGCCGAGGCCAGTCGTACCGACAGGGGCGTACCGCCGAAGGCGCGGATGGCGCCGGCATCGAGCCACAGGCTCAGCGGCGGTTTCTCCAGGAAGGGCACGCCGAACAGGCGCGGAGTGACCCAGTCATCGTCCAGGTGCATCTGCATGGCGATCCCGGCGACCCGGGTTTCGGTGGAACCCTGCAGCTCATGGTTGCCCAGGGCGAAGAAGAACAGCAGGCAGGCCAGCAGGAACAACAACGGGGCAGGTCGTGACATGGATGGCGTCCGGGGAGGCAGGCGAGGGCTGCGGGCAAGCGCCGGAGTATACGCAGGCGAGTCTTAACGAATTGTGAACAAGTGGAGGGTTTTGGTGACAGTCGTGCTTAGCGGTCAGGGGGCGGTTGGGGCGCCGGCCAGGGACCTCAGGTGATCCCGGTAGGAGCAGCCGGTCGACGCTCGAATGCTCGCGAGGGACGTCAACGGTAGCGCGTATTGGCTGGATAAACGCAGCGCTCACAAGTCCATCGCGGGCAAGCCTCGCTCCTACCATTTCCTTGACTGATCGGCATTGCAACCGCGGCGGGACTTCGGCGTACGCCGTGTCCAGTATCAGGCCAACGGCTTCCAGGTCACGCAACTGCCTGGTCGGCGGGCGTTGGGAAATCCCGGGCAGGCGCCGTTGCAACTCATTGAAGCGCAGGAGAGTGTCGGGCGCTGGCGCGTCAGCGCAGATGGCGCCCGCTGCGCCACCAGAATATCAACCCCAGGAAGGCCCCCGAAGTGCTGAACAGCGGCGCCATGGACGCGTAGTTCTCCAGCTGGCCGGGCACTGGCGGCTCTTCGGGCAGGTCGACGTAGGAATCGGGCATCAGGGTCATCACCACGGGAATGGTCGGCAAGGCAAAGACTGCACCACAAAACAGATAGATCAGCACGTTGCGCCAGGCAAAACGATGGGCCAGCCAGAAGAACAGGGTGCAAGGCAGGGCTGTGAGAATACCGATCACCAGGCCGCTCGCCACCAGGGTCAGCAGGCCCATGAACAGCACCTGGAAAATCTCGGTCCAGCGCACGGTGCCGGCGCCGGCCAGCATCATCAGCATGAGTCCTGCCGACGCGACCACGGCCAGGGCGGTGACGCCGATGAAGTAGGCGGCGAACCAGTCTTCAGGTTGCACTGTGCGTTGGGTCGGAGGTGTCGAGGACATGGAAATATCGCTTCAGCAGGTAGGTGGGCTGGCCAAGGTCATGGCCCGTGTCTGTTCGCCGGCAAACCGGTGTCTGGGGGATGGCGTCAGCGCAGGTGACGTCCGCTGCGCCACCAGAAGATGGCGCCCAGAAAGGCTCCCGAAGCGCTGAACAGCAGCATCGCGGGCAGATAGCGGGCCACGCCGGGGGCGTTGGTTGAAAGGCTGATGAAACCGGAAAGCAGGCTCTTCACCACCGCAATGGTGGGCAGGGCGGCCAGGGCGCCGCACACCAGGTAGATCGGCAGGCGGTGCCAGGTGAACCGCTGGGCCAGCCAGAAGAACAGAACACTGGGCAGGGCGGCGCTGATCCCGATCACCACCGTGCTCAGCAGCACCACCACGTAGAACGATATCGAGCCGCCCAGGTCGCTCCACGGATCCCGGTTGGAGACCTGCAGTATCACGCAGACCGTGAGCGTCAGTACCAGGGCCAGCGCCGCGACGCCGATGAAGTAGGTGGCGACCCAGTCACTGGGTTGCACGGTTCGAACAGGGAGGGACGGCTGGGACATGGTAGGCAATGGCTGCAGGTTGAGGATGACCACCCCAGGCTATCGGCAAGCGCGCTGGTGGACTGTGGAGTTTGCGTGGTTTTTTTGCGACGAAGGCTCACGGGCGGATGACGCCGGGGGAGCAAATCACTTATACAAGCAGAGCTGTGATCCATGTTGGCGTCAGTCACCCAGAAGGAGATGGAGATGATCAAGTTCCTCAACGTAACCGAGTTGCCCCGTACCCCTGTGCATTGCCACGCCGGCTCCGTCAACGGAGCGATCAATGCCTGGGAGCTGAAAAATCGGGCTCTCAATACGAAGGGGTTTGTTTCATGTCCAAAGAATTACTCGGAGTTTCTGCTGTAGGGCTGATGGTGCTGGGCGAGTTCTGCGCCATCTACAGTGAAGTGGTGGTCGCGCGGCTGGCCCATGCCGGCAACACGGGGAGCAGCGGACTCTTGGTGCCGGTGCTGATCATGTGCCTGGGTGGCCTTTGCCTGCTGGCGGCCTACTGGCTGGGATACATGGCGGTGGGGGATATCTGGATCGTCACCGTGGTCTCGGTGACTTCGCTGCTGCTCCTGGAACCGCTGGTGATCTGGGCGCTGTTCCAGCAGATGCCCGGGCGCGGTGCGCTGATCGGCTTCTGCCTGGGCGCGCTGGGCATGTTGTCCGCCGTGTTCCTGTAGCGCGGATCTCGCAGGCCGGGCCTGCCAGGTCAACTGCCGGGCCTGCGACCTTTCAAGCCCGGTCCCGGGCGAAGTAGCGACTGGGCGCCTGCCCCAGGAGCTTGCGAAACACCCCGGTGAAGGCGCTCGGGCTGCTATAGCCCAGGCGCACCACCGCGGCCAAGAGGCAGGCTGGCCGCCCCGGCAAGGCGCGGCAGCAGTGAAGGGGCGCCCTGTGGCCCTGTTCAACCTGAGCCAGGGCGTCGCCCTTGGCACCGCGTCGCTGGCGATCCGGTTCCGTGTGCTCCCTGGCCCGCTGACGAAGCGCCGCGATTTTCAGAAGGTCGTTCAGGCACTGTTCAGTGGTCGCTCCGGCAACATTGCCTGCTTCCCGCCGAGCCCAGGCACCGGCACTTTCTGGTAGAGCGAAGATGGTTCGAGAAAAGCGTTTCGGTGCAGAGTCCTGGGCGGTATACCTGGTGGCGCTGGTGTTGTTCACCTGGGGCATCTGGGACGAGCAGCCCCAGGGCTTCGATGGGCGTTGGGCACTGTTTCTGCAGGAGATGTTCCGTCACGGCGCCAGTTTGTTTCCCACCACCTATGGCCAGCCCTATCCGGACTACCTGGGGACTGCGACTTTTTTCAGCTACCTGTTCGCCCAGGTGTTCGGCGCCCCCAACCACCTGGCCAATATCCTGCCCACGGCCCTGGCGTCGGCCGGGGTGCTGGCCCTGCTGTATCGCTTGCTGGCGCCCCAGGGGCGGACCTGGGCCCTGCTTTCGGTACTGCTCACGGCGCTGACCAGCCAGTTGCTCGACAAGTCGCGTTCGGTTTGCCTGGACCAGATGATTTCCCTGTTGTGCCTGGGCGCCTTCTACCTCTTGCACTCCGGCGAGCAGCTGGGCTCGCGATGGCGACAACTGGCGGTGTTGCCGCTGCTGGTGCTGGCTTTTGCCATCCGCGGGCCCCTGGGGTTGGTGGAGGTGTGTGGCGTGATCTGCTTCTACTGGTTGCTGGGCGATGCTCGTACCCCAGAAGCGCGCAAGGCGATGTTCATGCGTGTAGTGGGTTACGGCATCGCGGGGCTCGCGCTCCTGGCCGGCTGCTGGTGGCTGCTGATGAAGCTTGCCTATATCAGTGGCGGTGACGGTTTTGTCCAGCAGGTCTACGGCATGCAGGTGCGTGGGCGCCTGGATGAGAGCGGCGAGCCGTTCTACTTCTACTTCCAGCTGTCGCTGTACCGTTACTTTCCGGTCGTGCCCCTGGCCCTGGCCACGCTCTGGGTGCTACGGCGCCAGTGGGCCCGACGCCATGTCGATGCGCAGTTGCAACTGGTGCTGCGCCTGGGGGCTTGTGGCCTGATGATCTTGTTCGGGCTTTCTGTGCCGAGTTTCAAGCGCGCCTATTACATCCTGCCCATGGTGCCGATGTTCGCTGCCGTGGCGGCCTACGGCCTGCTCAATGCCAAGGGATGGCTGGCCCGCGTGGGCCAAGGCTACCAGTGGCTGGTGGCCTTGTTGCCGGGGCTGTGCATCGTGGTGCTGTTCATCCTGCGCCATAGCTGGCACAAGCACGGCTACTGGCCGCCGGTGTCGATGCCGTTGCTGGTCGTCATCTTCGCCTTGCTGCAAGTGCTGGCGTTGTACCACTGGCGGCGCACCATGGCAGACCGGGGACGCCGCCTGGTGCTGCTCAGTGGCCTGGCCCTGGCGGCGCAATGGTTGCTGCTGGTATCGGTGCTGGACCCGGCCAAGGACCTGCAATACGACACCCGGGGCTTCGTCTCCCAGGTCGAGCGCTTGCGGGCCGAACGGCCCGGGCCGCTGGTGTTCTTCAACCTCGGCCAGGACACCTGGGCGGTGCGCTACATGATGAACCTGGACTATGACGAACGACCGCTGTTCGTCATGGACGACGCCGTGCAACAACTGGATCGGCTGCCCCATGGCTCTTGGGTGATTGTCGCGCGCAAGGAGCGCGGACAACTCCAGGGCACTGCGCTGGAGCACCTGCAGCCGGTGTACGAGGGGCGCTTGAACGATAATCCCTGCCTGGTGTTCAAGTTGCCCTAGCGCCTTGGCAGCCGGCGCGCCACAACGTAATTTGGCCCTTTGACCAGGGCCAGGCAGGGAGCGCTCATGCAGTGTCAGGTACGTGAAGCCGCAGCGGCCGATGCCCCGCGGATCAGCCAGGTGATCCTGGCGGCGCTGCTCACCAGCAATGCCCGGGATTACCCGGCAAGCGTGATCGAACGGGGCCGGCACAGTTTCACCGCCGCCGGGGTGCTGCAGCTGATGCAGCGCCGGCGGATGTTCGTCGCCTGGGTCGATGGCGTGCTGGTGGGCACCGCCAGCCTGGACGCCAATGTGGTGCGTACCATGTTCGTCGAGCCCTCCTGGCATAAGCGCGGTGTCGGCCGGCACCTGATGACCGTCTTGCAGCAAGCGGCCAGGGAGGCCGGCGAGCAGTCGTTGATCGTCCCGGCCTCGATCACCGCCGAAGGTTTTTATGCGCGCCTGGGGTTTCGCACGGTGCGCGAGCAGTTCGACGGCCAGGAGCGGACCCTGGTCATGGAGCGCCCGCTTTGAGCAAGGGCGATAAAAAAGCCGCGCCTTCCGGGGGAGGGCGCGGCCGGGTCGTATCCGGGTCAGCCGATCAGTGGATCGCCACCGGGTTGATGTTGACCTGGGTCGAGCCTTTGTACAGCGGTTGGCCGAGGACGAACATGAACTCCCAGGCCTTGTCCCGGACCAGCGCCCGGCTGTCGATCAGCTCCAGGTTGTAGATGCCGTTCTTGGCCAGCATGTACTGGTTGACCGGGAACTCCTGGCCATCTTTGGCCGGGTAGATTTCCGAGGCCCAGGTGTCGCCGCCAAAGGCCACGATCTGCTTGTCCACCAGCCACTTGGCGGCCTCCATGCCGATACCGGGCTCGACCGCGAGGAATTTCTGGTTGTCCTTGCCGATCAGCTCCAGCCAGCCGGTGTTGAACAGCACCACGTCGCCCTTGCGGATGCTGACGCCTTGCAGGTCCAGGGCTTTCTGGATGTCGGCGACGGTGAACTCGGTCTTCTCCGGGACTATGGCCTTGCCGTAGACGGCGGTCATGTCCAGCACCACGCCCCGGGTCACGATCGGCGGCACTTTCTCGATGCCGAGCTTCTTCACGCCCTCGACGCTGACGAAGTCCGCCGCGCGGTTGCCGTTGTAGTAGACGTTGTCGATACCGATGTGGCCGATCCCGTTGAGCTGGGTGCCGACCCCGGTCCAGCCCACCACCAGTTCATCGTTGAAGGTGAACTTGTTGGGCCCCAGGGAGGTACCGCCGGCTTCGCCGGGTTGCACGTTGGTCAGGTGGAAGCTGCGGTGGCGGAAGGCCGGCAGGTTCTTGTCGATGGGCACCGCCAGCGGGTAGGTCTTGCCGGTCTTGATCAGCTTCGCGGCATCGAGCACCGATTGGGCATCCAGCAGGTTGACCGCGCCGATCTCGTCTTGCGCGCCGTATTTGGAGGGGTACCACTTCTGGGTATCGGCGGCATGGGCCGCACCGATGGAAAACACCAGGGTGAAGGGCAGGATCAAGCGATTGAACATGGGAAAGTCCTTGGCAGGTTGCAGTGGGGCCAAGGTACGTGGCGCGGCCTGGGGGAAACAGGCAGGTATGCTCAATACAGTTGTTCGTAGAAGTCAGCAATAGCGGCTGGAATCCGTATCGCCGATGGTCAGAAGCCGCTTTGCCTGGGGCCTCGAATGCAACTGGTCTGAGTCGCTTTGATTTTTTTGTAGGTAATGTATACGTTACTTCAATATCTGATTGTTACGTATATAGAACATGGATCATGCACTCATTACATTGCGTCTAGGTGAGCAGATTCGCCAGCGCCGCCTGAACCGCGGGTTGACCCAGGCCAGCTTGGCCTCCTTGGCAGGCATTACCCGGCAGAAAGTCATAACCATCGAAAGGGGCGATTTGTCGGTGGGCATGATGGCGTACGCACGAGTACTGGCAGCTCTGGACTGTGAGTTCACTCTGATGCCTGCCGCCATGCCCACGTTGGACGAGATCCAGGGAGTGTTCGAGTGATGCCGGCCATGCTGCAAGTCGCAACGCCAGAGGGTGGGAGCGGAAAGGTCTTCAATACCGCCGGGGACTATCTGTTTCGCTACCACGAAGACGCCGTGGCCCAGGCCGCTATCAGTCTGTTGATGCCTGTGCGCCTGGAGGAATACCGCTACCGCGAACTGCACCCGATTTTCCAGATGAACCTGCCGGAAGGTTATGTTCTGGAGCAGTTGCGCAACCGTCTGGCCAAGTTGGTGAGCATCGATCCCATGTTGCTGTTGGCCCTGTCTGGCAGCAGTTCTCCCATCGGCCGGGTAATGGTGCACTCCCCTGAAATCGATGCGCTCTTGCAACGCCAGCAGTTTGCCGGAGAACGGCTTGAGGAAATCCTGGCCTGGGACGGTACCGAGGATATTTTCGCTGGCCTGGTGGATCGCTACATCCTGCGCGCCGGTATCTCGGGTGTTCAGCCCAAGGTGCTGGTGCCTGAGCAGCAGGACGCCATGCCAGCGCGTTTTACCTCGAAGACTTCCGACTTGATCATCAAAAGTGGCCGGGATGAGTTTCCAGGGCTGGCGATCAACGAATTTCTTTGCATGTCCATGGCCCGGGAGGCGGGGATTGCGGTTCCGGAGTTCTATCTATCCGCCAACGGCAAATTGTTCGTCATGCGTCGCTTCGATCGGGACGAGCGGCTCGACCCACTGGGGTTCGAGGACATGGCTGCGCTGATGGGGCTGGGCACCGAACAGAAGTACGGCAAGAGTTATTCGGCGATTGCCAAGGCAGTCCGCCTGTTCTGTGCGCCCGAGCACGTGCGGGGCTCGCTAGACCAGTTGTTTGCCATGGTAAGCCTGAGTTGCATCGTGGGTAATGGCGATGCCCACCTGAAGAATTTTGGCCTGTTGTACTCCGATCCTACCCAGCGCAACGCACGGCTTGCGCCGGCCTACGACATCGTCAATACCACCGCGTACATTCCGGAAGATGTCCTTGCACTGGATCTGCTTGGCAACAAGTCTCTGTTCTCTTCGCGCCAAGGCTTGCTGGAATTTGCCAGGGTCTGTGATGTAGCGCGGCCCGAAGAGGTCATTCGCGAGCAGCTACAAGTTGTGGAGCGGGTGTTGGCCTGTTCGCCAGAATGGGTTGAACAAGCACCGCAGGTCGTCGCCGCAATCAGGCAGTGTGCCGAGCCGTTCATGAGAACCTTCGGCTAGCTCCAGGCACACGCTGGCAGCCCCGATAGCCACTGAGCTGCCAGAAACTCAAGCTTCCCCCCGCAATTCCTCCACATCGATCTTCTCGTCGCCGATCCAGCGCCGGGCGCCGCAGCCGTTGCGCGAGTAGATATCCCCCGGGTTGTTCATCTTGCAATGGTCCATGGACATGCAGCCGCAGCCGATGCATTCCTCCAGGCTCATGTTCAGCCGTTCCAGCTCGGCGATGCGCTGTTGCACCCGGGCTTTCCAGGTGGCGGACAGGCGTTGCCAGTCTTCGCCCATGGGGGCGTGGTTGTTGGGCAGGCCGTCGAGCTGCTCGCTGATTTCCTCCAGGGAGAAGCCCACCCGCTGGGCGAACACTATGTAGGCCACGCGCCGCAGCACCGAGCGTGGATAGCGCCGGTGGCCGCTGCCGGAGCGGGCTGAATTGATCAGCCCGCGGGACTCGTAGAAACGCAGCGCCGAGGCGTTGACTCCGCTGCGTCGGGCGATTTCGGTGATGGTCAGGTGAGGATCGCCTTGGGAATACATGCTCGCTCCTGGGAGGGCTTTACTTAAAGTTGACTTTAACTTGTACCGTGCCGGCAGCAAAAAAACCAATGTTCGATTGTCGGGGAGTGCATGTTCGTGAATTCAGCCCAGCGAGTTCTCTACCGGGCCCGTGGTGTATCGCGAGGTGTGGCGTTGTACGGCGTGGTCCTGGCCTTGGCGGCCTGTGGTGAAAGCAAGGCGCCCCCGGCGGCGCAGGCTCCGGAGGTGGAGGTCAGTACCCTGGCCTTGCGCAGTATCCGCGAGTGGGACCAGTTCAATGGGCGCATCAGTGCGGTAGACACCGTCGACCTGCGGCCACGGGTCAGTGGTTATGTCGACCGGGTGGCGTTTCGCGATGGTGAACAGGTGCGCCAGGGCCAGGTGCTGTTCGAGATCGATCCGCGGCCTTACCGCGAGGCCCTGGCCAGCGCCGAGGCGCGCCTGCAGCAGGCCCAGGCTTCGCTGCGCCTGGCCAAGGCCCAGGACCAGCGCGGCCAGGCGCTGGTTCGCCAGGCGGCGATTTCTCGCGAGGAGGGCGATATCCGCAGCGCCTCCCTGGGCCAGGGCCAGGCCCAGGTCAATGCGGCCATCGCCGATGTCGCCATGGCCCGGCTCAATCTGGGGTTCACCCAGGTGCGGGCGCCGTTCGCCGGGCGCGCCGGGCGGGCGCAGATCACCGCGGGCAACCTGGCCCAAGCCGACCAGACAGTACTGACCACAGTGGTGTCCCAGGACCCGATATACGTCTACTTCGATGCCGACGAGCACAGCTTCCTGCGTTACAGCGACCAGGCCGTGGCGGGTGCCCGCCCGGGGCTGGCCCATCAGGTGCGGGTCGGCCTGGCCAGCCAGCGCGACAGTTTTCCCTTCAGTGGCCAGGTGGACTTCCTGGATAACCGGGTGGATGCCACCACCGGCACCATCCGCGCCCGGGCGGTACTGCCCAACCCCGGCGGCAAGCTGACCCCCGGGCTGTATGCGCGGGTGCGCCTGGAGGGCGCCGGGGAAACCCAGGCGCTGCTGGTGGACGATCGCGCGATCCTCACCGACCAGAACCGCAAGTACGTGTATGTGCTGGGCCCGGAGGACAAGGCCGTGCGCAAGGACGTGACCCTCGGGCGCTTGCTCGATGGCTTGCGGGTGATCGAGTCGGGCCTGGCCCCAGGCGATCAGGTGGTGGTCAGCGGCGCGCAGAAGATCTTCTACCCCGGCATGCCGATCCGCCCCAAGGAGGTGGCGCCGTCCAGCGCGAAGCCGTCGTTGAGCCCTGATGCCCCGGCGTTGTCGGCCCACTGACGGAGACGGAACATGGATTTCTCGAAGTTCTTCATCGACCGGCCGATCTTCGCCATTGTCTTGTCGATCATCATTTTCGCCCTGGGGCTGATCTCGATCCCGCTGCTGCCCTCCGGGGAATACCCCGAGGTGGTGCCGCCCAGCGTCATGGTCCGCGCCACTTATCCTGGCGCCAACCCCAAGGAAATCGCCGAGTCGGTGGCGGTGCCCCTGGAGGAGGCGATCAACGGCGTCGAAGGCATCATGTACATGAAGTCGGTGGCCGGCTCCAACGGCACCCTGGCCCTGACCGTGACCTTCAGCCCCGGCATCGATCCGGACGCCGCCGCAGTGCGGGTGCAGAACCGCGTCAGCCAGGCGTTGTCACGCTTGCCGGAGGAGGTGCGGCAATACGGCGTCACCACCCAGAAGCAGTCGCCGACCCCGCTGATGTACGTCAGCCTGTATTCCAAGGAAGGCCACTACGACTCGCTGTACTTGCGCAACTACCTGACCCTGCACGTCAAGGATGCGCTGTCGCGCCTGCCCGGCATCGGTGATGTCGGGGTCTATGGCTCCGGTGACTACGCCATGCGCCTGTGGCTGGACCCCGATGCTTTGGCGTCTCGCGGGTTGACGGCGGCCGACGTGCTGAGCGCCGTGCGCGAGCAGAACGTGCAGGTCTCGGCGGGCCAGCTGGGGGCCGAACCATCGCCGCAGAAGGCCGATTTCCTGTTGTCGATCAACGTTCGCGGACGCCTGCGCAGCGAGCAGGAGTTCGGCGATATCGTGCTCAAGTCCGGCAGGGACGGCCAGGTGGTGCGGTTGTCCGACGTGGCGCGCATCGAGCTGGGAGCTGGCGACTACACACTGCGTGCCTCCCTGGATGGCAAGGAGCAGGCCACCGTGGGCATCTTCCTGCTGCCGGGGGCCAACGCCCTGCAGGTGGCCGATGCGGTCTATGCCAAGTTCGACGAGCTGGCGCAGACCTTCCCCGAGGACGTGGCCTACAAGGCGATCTGGGACCCGACGGTGTTCGTCCGCGAGTCCATCGCCGCGGTGCAGCACACCCTGATCGAGGCGGTGATCCTGGTGGTGCTGGTGGTGATCGTGTTCCTGCAGACCTGGCGGGCTTCGATCATCCCGCTGCTGGCGGTGCCGGTGTCGATCATCGGCACCTTCGCCTGGCTCTACCTGCTGGGGTACTCGATCAACACCCTGACGCTGTTCGGCATGGTGCTGGCCATCGGCATCGTGGTGGATGACGCCATCGTGGTGGTGGAGAACGTCGAGCGCTTCATCGCCCAGGGCCTGCGCCCGCGGGAGGCCGCGCACCGGGCGATGAAGGAGGTCTCCGGGCCGATCGTCGCCATCGCCCTGGTGCTGTGCGCGGTGTTCGTGCCCATGGCCTTCCTCTCGGGCGTCACCGGGCAGTTCTACAAGCAGTTCGCGGTGACCATCGCCATCTCCACGGTGATCTCGGCGATCAACTCGCTGACCCTGTCGCCGGCGCTGGCGGCCAAGCTGCTCAAGCCCCACGATGCCCCCAAGGACCCCCTGGAACGCTTGATCCAGCGCCTGCTGGGCGGCTTCTTCAAGGTCTTCAACCGCTTCTTCAATCGCAGCTCCGAGCGCTACCAGGGATCGGTCACCGGGATCCTGCGTCATCGCGGCAGTGTCTTCGCGATCTACGGCCTGTTGCTGGTGGCCACGGTCTGGCTGTTCCAGATCGTGCCCGGCGGTTTCATCCCGACCCAGGACAAGCTCTACCTGTTCGCCGGCACCAAGCTGCCCGAGGGGTCGTCGCTGTCGCGCACCGACGAGCTGACGCGCAAGGTCATCGAGACCGCCCTGAGCGTGGAAGGCGTGGACATGGCGCCGGCCTTCAGTGGCCTGAATGCCTTGCAGGGGGTGAATACGCCCAACGTGATGGCGGCGTACATCATCCTCAAGCCGTTCGACCAGCGCACCCGCAGCGCCGCGCAGATCAACGCCGAGCTCAACGCCAAGCTGTCGCAACTGCATGAAGGCTTCGCCTATGCGCTGTTGCCGCCGCCGATCCAGGGCCTGGGCAACGGCTCGGGCTACGCCTTGTACCTGGAGGATCGCGAGGGCCTGGGCTACGGCGCCCTGCAAGGGGCCATGAGCGCCTTCCAGGCGGCCGTGGCCCGGACCCCGGGCATGAGCTTCCCGGTGAGTTCCTACCAGGCCAACATTCCCCAGCTGGAAGTGCAGGTCGACCGGGTCAAGGCCAAGGCCCAGGGTGTGGCCCTGAGCGATGTGTTCAACACCTTGCAGGTCTACCTGGGCTCGGCCTACGTCAACGACTTCAACCTGTTCGGGCGGGTGTACCGGGTGATGGCCCAGGCCGACGCCCGTTATCGCCAGAGCGCCGAGGACATCGGCGCGCTGCGGGTACGCAACGACCGGGGCGAGATGGTGCCGCTGGCGGCGATGATCACCGTCACCCACACCTTCGGCCCGGACCCGGTGGTGCGCTACAACGGCTACCCGGCGGCGGGGATGATCGGCGATGCCAACCCCAAGCAGCTCTCCTCGGCCCAGGTCCTGGTCAAGTTGCAGGAGATCGCCGACCAGGTGCTGCCCAAGGGCATCGTCCTTGCGTGGACCGACCTGAGTTATCAACAGGTGACCCAGAGCCATGCGGCGCTGGTGGTCTTCCCCCTTGCGGTGATGCTGGTGTTCCTGGTGCTGGCGGCGCTCTATGAAAGCTGGACCCTGCCCCTGGCGGTGATCCTGATCGTGCCGGTGTGCATGCTGGCGGCGCTGAGCGGGGTATGGCTCAGCGGTGGCGACAACAACGTGTTCGTCCAGGTCGGGCTGGTGGTGCTGATGGGCCTGGCCTGCAAGAACGCGATCCTCATCGTCGAGTTCGCCCGGGAGCTGGAAGCCCAGGGCTGGGGTATCGTCGACGCGGCGCTGGAGGCCTGCCGCCTGCGTCTGCGGCCGATCGTCATGACTTCGGTGGCCTTCATCGCCGGGGCGGTGCCGTTGCTGATCGGTACGGGCGCCGGTAGCGAGATCCGCGCTGCCACCGGGATCACGGTGTTCTTCGGCATGCTCGGGGTGACGCTCCTGGGCTTGTTCCTGACCCCGGTGTTCTACGTGACCCTGCGCAAGCTGGCCGGTGGCTCGGTGCATGCCCTGGCGCAGGCCGAGCCGGTTCAGCCGTAGGGCTGCCTGGCGCAACGAGACAGCGGGGGCCTTCGGGCACCCGCTGTCGGTTCAGGCCGGGCTTTTGTGGCTTGTACCGAGCCTATCCGAGCTGGTGCCTTACGCCAGCGCCAGCCGCCGTGGGCGCAGCCAGCCGATGATCACGGCGGCGATCAGCAGGAAACCCAGGTAGCCGAAGAACGGGTAGACCTGGCCCACCAGGCTGATGAAGCCCACCAGGCTGCCGACGAAGGCCAGGGCCCCGGCCAGGATCGAGCCGATGCGGAACTGCCGGGTGCCGGCGGGCAGCAGGCGGGCGGAGAAGGAGTACAGGGTGCCGACGGCGGTGTTGAGGATCATGCAGAAGATGATCAGCGCCATCAGCAGGCCCAGGGTCGGCGAGACTTCGCTGGCGATCGACAGCATCGGCATTGGCAACTGCGCCACGCTGTCCAGGCGCGACAGCAGGCCCAGGCTCATCACCAGCATCAAGACGCCCAGCAAGGCACCACCAAGGATGCCGCCCCACATCGCCTGTTTCTCACCCTTGGCCGCACCACCCATGATCGCCAGGATCGGCACCCCGGCGACGATGTTGTAGGAGACGTAGAGCAGGGCGCCCAGCAGCCAGTGGCTGGCCCCGGCCTGTTGCTGGCTGGCCAGGTGGTCGAGTTGCTCGAAGTCCAGGTGGCGGGTCGCGGCGCCGTACAGGGCGATGCCCACGGCGGTGATGATGAGGAACGGGGTCACCGCGCCGATCATGCCGATCACCTTGTGCACGTCCAGGCAGACGATGGCCACCACCACCAGGGTCACCAGCACGCTGCCGGTGATGGCCGGGATGCCGAACTGCTGCTCCAGCAGGGCGCCGCCGCCGGCGAGCATGACCACGGTCACGGCGAACATGAAGAAGGTGATCATCAGGTCCACCAGGGCGCCCAGGTGCCGGCCGCACAAGGCATGCACCACGTCCTTGTGCGAGGCAGCCCGCAAGCGGCTGCCCAGGCTGGCCAGGGCCATGCCGAGGAAGGTGAACAGCGCGGCGCTGACCACGGCCCCGAGCAGGCCCCAGACACCGAAATCGACGAACATCAGCAGCAGCTCCCGGCCGGAGGCGAACCCCGCCCCGACAATCACACCGACGAAGGCGCCGGCGATCTTCAGACTTTCTTTCATGACGATTGGCCTCGGATTGTTCTTGTTATGTAAGGAGGACGCCACGGCGCTGGAGGGCCGTGGTCATCCTGGGCATCGCACTTGAAGGTTGGGCGGGTGGCTCAGTTGTCCCCGACCCAGACCTGGACTTCGATCTCTACGTCCACGCCCAGCGCCAGTTGCGCAGCGACCGTGGAGCGCACCGGGAAACCGTTCTTGAAGTAGCCCTGGTACACCTCGTTGAAGCCGGCGAAGTGCTGCATGTCGGTGATCCAGACGGTGCTTTTCACCACCTGGTCGAAGCTCGCGCCGCACTCGGCCAGGGTGTCGCCGATGCGCTGCATGGCCGCGTCGGTCTGGACGCGAATATCGCCACGTACCACTTCGCCTTCGGCGCTCATGGGGATCTGCCCGGAGAGAAACAGGAAGCCGCCGACCCGGATCGCCCTGGAGAAGGGCAGGGGCAGGGAGCTGGGGTAACGCTGGATTTCGTTGGACATGGAGTATTCCTCGTGGACGGGGTTTGGATTAACGCAAGCGTGCCGGGGCCAGGCGCTGCGGGTCGACGCCCTGGCCCAGCAGTTCTTCGGGGACCGGTTGGCCGAGCAACAGGGCACAGGCCAGTTGCGAGACACCGGCGGCCGACTGGATGCCGTAGCCGCCCTGGGCCGCGAGCCAGAAGAAGCCTTCGCGGTCGTCGTCCCAGCCCACCACCAGGTCGCCATCGGCGACGAAGGAGCGCAGGCCGGCCCAGCTGTGGCGCGGACGGCGGATGTTCAGCGAGGTGGCGTTCTGGATGTGGTAGATGCCGGTGGCGATGTCCAGCTCCTCGGGCATCACGTCCTGGGGCGGCACCGGGTCGGCGTTGGCCGGGGAACCGAGCAGCTGGCCGGCATCGGGCTTGAAGTAGAAGCTTTCGTCGATGCCGATCACTGCCGGCCAGCGGCTGAAGTCGGTGTCTTGCGGACCTTCGAAGGTGAAGGCGCTGCGCCGGCAAGGTTGCAGGCCCACGGGCGCCACGCCGCACAACCGGGCCACCTCGTCGGCCCAGGCGCCGGCGGCGTTCACCAGGCTGCGGGCCTGCACCTGCCGGCCATTCTTGAGCCTGAGGAGCCAATGGCGGTCTTCGCGGGTGGCCTCGACCATCTGCGCGTCGCACTGCAAGACCCCGCCGGCCCGGCGCATGGCCCGCAGGAAGCCCTGGTGCAGGGCGTGCACGTCCAGGTCCTGGGCAGCGGTTTCCAGCATGGCGCCAGCGATGGCCTCGGGACGCAGGCAGGGCACCAGCGCCTGGGCCTGGTCGGCGTCGATCAGGCGCACATTGGCCGAGCGGGCGCGGGTTTCGTCGTAGGTCTGCTGCAGTTGATCCAGCTGTTCGTGGTTGGCGACGTACAGGCAACCCCGGGGTTCGAGCAGCGGGTGCTCGCTGAAGCCTTCCGGAGGCCGTTGATAGAAGGCCCGGCTGGCGCGGGTCAGGGCCTGGATCTGCGGGGTGCCGTAGGCCTCCATGAACATCGCCGCCGAGCGCCCGGTGGCGTGATAGCCCGGCTGCGATTCGCGTTCCAGCACCAGCACGCTGGCCTGGCCGGCCAGGCGGTAGGCCAGGGAGGCTCCGGCGATACCGCCGCCGATGATGACGAAATCGAAGCATTGGGTGTCGTGCATGGCGAACTACCTTCATTGTCCGGAAAAGGGTTGCGAGATAAATTCTCGCATACGAGAAATCTAAGATATGAGAATTTTCCAGTCAACCGGAGATCATGGGGTAATATTTCGCCATTGGCCCCGGCTCCTGTCGCGGCAGTCCTTATCCGCCTGACAGAGAGCCTCCATGAGTGCCGACCGAGCCCAGCCCGCCTCGTGCTCCCCCGCCCATCCACTGACCGACCGGACCCAGGTCGGCGCGCGCCTGCGCAGCATCCGCAAGGCGCAGAAATTGACCCTCAAGCAGCTCTCGGAACGTTCCGGCGTGGCGCTGTCGACCTTGTCGAAAATGGAGCTGGCCCAGGTTTCGGTGAGTTATGAAAAGCTCGCGGCGGCGGCCCGGGCCCTGGGTGTGGACATCGCCCAGCTGTTCGCCCCGTCGGCCATGGCCAGCCGGGCGGTGCAGCCCACGGTGGTCAGTACCACCATCGCCGATGCCCCGGGCTACAGCACCGGCAACTATGACTACCACCCCATGGCCGGCGATTTCCCGGGGCGCAACATGACGCCCATGTATGCGCGGATCTTCGCCCGTGAGCTGCAGCAGTTCGAGGACTACATCCGTCATCCTGGGCAGGAGTTCGCCCTGGTGCTGTCCGGGCGGGTGCGCATCCAGTTCGAGACGGGGGAGCAGGTGAGCATCGGGCCGCAGGAAACCGCCTACTTCAACAGCAGCATCGGCCATATCTACCTGGCCGAAGGCGTGGAGGACGCCGAGGTGATGGTGGTGATGTCCGAGCGCTGAGCCCGGCGCCTGCCAGCCCAGGCCGCGGGAGGCCTGGGGCGAGGGGGAGATCAGCGGGCCAGGGATTCGTCGAGGAATTTCACCACGGTGCCCATGCAGGCCATGCGCTCCTCGATGTGGGGCATGTGGCTGGAGGCTTCGAACAGCGCCCAGCGAATATCCGGCACGAGATCCAGGAACGGCTTGACCACGGTTGGCGTGGCTTCGTCGTGGCGCCCGGAAATCAACAGGGTCGGCACCTTGATCCGGTGCAGGCCATCGACGATGGACAGGTCCTTGGTGTTGCCGATGATGTGGAATTCGTTGGGGCCGGTCATGGCGTGGTAGACGGTCGGGTCGGCATCGACCTGGGCGAAGGTGCGCGCCACTTCGTCCGGCCAGGGGCTGATCCGGCACACATGGCGGTCGTAGAACACCCGTGATGCGGCGAGGTATTCGGCGGCCCCGTAGTTACCGACCCGCTCGTGCTCGAGCAGCGTCTGCTGCACATCCTCTGGCAGGAGCTGGCGCAGGCGATTGGCCTCCTCGACCCAGGTGCGCATGTCCGCCGGGGAGTTGGCGACGATCAGCGCGCGCAGGCCGGCCGGCTGCCGGGCCGCATGGGCACTGGCCAGCATGCCGCCCCAGGACTGCCCCAGCAGCGCGTAGTCGTTGCTGATACGCAGGTGGTCGAGCAGGTTGTCCAGTTCCTCGAGGAACAGTTGCAGGTTCCAGAACGCAGGGTCTTTTTCCGGCAGGTGGGTCGAGTGGCCGTTGCCCAGTTGGTCGTAGTGGATCACTGGGCGCCCGCTGCTGGCGATGTCGCTGAAGGCGTCGAGGTAGTCATGCGTGCAGCCCGGGCCGCCATGGATGATCACCAGCGGCGTGTAGCCGCTGTCCAGGTCGCCGGTGATGCGATACCAGGTCTGGTAGGGACCAAAAGATGCAAAGCCTTCGCGTGTTGCGAGAAATTCCATTTCATGCCGCTCTGTGAAAAACCCTGCAACACAAGATACCGGGAGGCGGTCACCGGGATAACTAGAGAAACAGATAGGTTTTTGCCGGCTCAGCTATCCAGGAGGCGGTAGTGGGTCGCCCTGACCACGGCCTGGACCCGGTTCTTGGCACCCAGCTTGTGCATCGCCGAGGTCAGGTGCAGGGTGATGGTGGCCAGCGAGCGGTTCAGGCGGCTGGCGATTTCGGCCGCTGTCAGCCCGTCGGCCGCGAGTTTCAGGCACTCGCGCTCGCGTTTGGTCAGGTGGATCCGGCAGGCCGGGGACTCCTTGGCCAGCAGCGGGAAGGCCGCCTCCTGCAGGGCGTGGGAGATCAGGGTGAAATCCCCCAGGGCCTGGCGGGCATCGGCGAGGGAACTGGCGCTGGTGTCCGAGCGCAGCCCCGTCAGGGTGGCGAAACCGCCCTTGGGCAGATGGATCGGCACCGTGACCCCGCAAGTCATCTGCGAATCATGCAGGTAGCTGATCACGGGCGCATGGTTGCGGTCCATGAACCGCTGCAGCACCGTCTCGTCTTCCGGGCGATAGGACCAGGCAAAAGGGGAAACGGCATCGACCGCCACGTGCTGGACGGGATCGATCTGGTAGAAGCCTTCCTGGCACCAGAGCGACTGCCAGTCATCGGGGGTGTTGCGCAGCCTGACCACCGAAGGGGTGAGCAATATTCCCTCGTGGTCCAGCGGTACCGGACTGTAGTCGTAGACCAGGGCATCGAAGCCCAGCGCCTGGGCCATGCGCAATACGTTGTCCATCTGTTCGTCCAGGCTCCTGCCGGACACGAGACGGGCATTGAAATCAGACAGCTTGGTCTGCATCCATTCAGCTCCCTTGGCAATTTCAATCCTGAAATCGGGCCGGTAGAATGCCACGCCCGGACAAAGGACTGCCAGACCAAACCTATAGGAAATACTAGGTTATGGACGTACGGCTTCCTCGGTAAGGTTTCGCCAAAAGGGCATTGACCAGATGGAGAACAAGGATGTGGCGTGAAGTCGAGCCAGACCAGCGATACGAAGTGCAAGTCGATGGTCACAAACTGGTGGCCTATGGCTTTGGCGAAGGCGATGAGGTGCTGTTGTGCCTGAACGGTGGCCCGGGCCTGCCCTGCGATTACCTGCGCGATAGCCATGGCTGGCTCAAGGAGCATGGGTTGCGGGTGATTGCCTTCGACCAGCTGGGCACCGGCGCCTCGGACCGGCCCACCGATCCGGCGCTGTGGGATATCGGCCGCTACGTGGCCGAGGTAGAGACCGTGCGCCAGACCCTGGAGCTGGGCCAGGTCCACCTGCTGGGGCATTCCTGGGGTGGCTGGCTGGGGATCGAATACGCTATCCATCATCCCCAGGCCCTCAAGACCCTGATCCTGGAGAACACCGCCGGCGACCTGCCGCACCTGTCCCTGGAACTGGAGCGCCTGCGCAGCGCCCTGGGCAGCGAGACCGTGGCCATGATGCAGCGCCACGAGGCCATGGGCACCCTGGATCATCCCCAGTACCAGGCCGCGGTCACCCTGCTCAACTACCGGCACGTGTGCCGCCTGGAGCAATGGCCGGCACCGGTGAACCGTTCCCTGGGCGACTGGAACATGGGGCCGTACGTCACCATGCAGGGCCCCAACGAATTCCTCTATACCGGTAATCTCAAGGACTGGAACCGCATCCAGGAGATGGCCAGCTTCCAGATGCCGGTGCTGATCACCACCGGCCAGCACGACGAGCTGACCCCGGCCTGCGCCATGCGCATGAAGATGGCGCTCAAGGATGCCCAGTTGCATGTCTTCCCCAACAGCAGCCATATGCCGTTCTACGAAGAACCCCAGGCCTACTTCCCGGTGTTGCTGGACTTTCTGCAGCGCCACCGGAGCTAGTGCATGAACCTGGCGCGTTATCGCTTCATCCTGTCGCGCCCGCTGCAGCTGTTGCCGGTGTTGTTCGGCATCAGCCTGATCACCTTCGTGCTGGTGCGCTCCATTCCCGGCGACCCGGCACGGGCGTTGCTGGGCTCGCGCAGTACCCCGGATGCGTTGATCAAGATCCGCGCCCAGTACGGCCTGGACCAGCCGTTGTGGCTGCAGTACTTCTATTTCCTCAAGAACCTGCTCAAGGGCGATCTCGGCCAGTCGCTGCTGTACAAGGTCGATGCCCTCAAGCTGATTGCCAGCCGCATCGAGCCGACGCTGTTGCTGGTGTCCGGCAGCGTGTTGCTGGCGCTGTTGATCGCCATTCCCCTGGCCACGCTGGCGGCGCGCAACAAGGGCGGCTGGAGCGACCACCTGATCCGCCTGTTCACCACCGCTGGCCTGGGCATGCCGGCGTTCTGGCTGGGGATCATGCTGATCCTGCTGTTGAGCGTGCAGTTGGGGCTGTTCCCGGTCTCGGGTTATGGCCGCACCCTGGCCGACAAGCTGCACCACATGGTCCTGCCGTGCCTGACCATTGCCCTGGCGCTATCGGCGGTGCTGGTGCGCAACCTGCGGGCCAGCATGCTCATGGAGCTGCAGGCCGACCACGCCACTGCTGCCCGGGCCCGAGGCTTGTCCGAAGGGGCGATCTTTCGCCGGCATGTCTTGCCCAACTCGCTGGTGCCGGCGGTCAACCTGCTGGCGGTGAACATCGGCTGGCTGATCAGCGGCACGGTGGTCATCGAAAGCCTGTTCGCCATTCCCGGCATCGGCCAGTTGCTGGTGCGTGGCATTTTCACCCGTGACTACATGGTGGTGCAGGGCGTGGCCATGGTGCTGGCCTGCGCCACGGTGCTGGTCAACTTCCTCGCCGACGTGGTGACGGTGGCGATCGATCCCCGGGTGAACATGCGATGAGCGTCCAGGCCTCGATCCCCGCCGGGCGCCTGGGCCTCGGCTTGCGCAATGGCCGGTTGGCCATGGTGCTGGGCCTGGCCATCGTCGGCGGCTGGTTGCTGCTGGCGCTCTGCGCGCCGTGGGTCGCGCCTTTCGACCCGATCGCGCAGAACACCGATATCCGCCTGTTGGCGCCGAGCCTGGCCCATCCCTTTGGCACCGACAACTTCGGGCGCGACATCCTCTCCCGGGTGATCTGGGGCGCGCGCATCGACTTGCAATTGGCGGTGATCGGCGTGTTGTTCCCGTTCCTCATCGGCACCTGCATCGGCGCCTTGGCCGGTTACATCGGCGGGCGTTTCGACACGGTGTGCATGCGCTTGATCGATGTGATCCTGGCCTTCCCGTTCCTGGTGCTGATGCTGGCGATCATGGCCATCCTCGGGCCGGGCCTGAGCAACTTCTACATCGCCATGGCCCTGGTGGGCTGGGTGTCCTACGCGCGGCTGATCCGCTCGCAGATCCTGGTGCTCAAGCACAGCGATTTCGTCCTGGCGGCCAAGAGCCTGGGGTTCGGCCATGGGCGCATCCTGTTCCGCCATTTGCTGCCCAATGCGCTGTTCGGCTCGATCGTGTTCTCCATGTCCGACGCGGTGCTGGTGCTGCTCAATGGCGCAGCGGTCAGCTACCTGGGCCTTGGCGTGCAGCCACCTACCGCGGAGTGGGGCACCATGGTCGCCGAGGGCCAGAGCTTCATCACCTCGGCCTGGTGGCTCTGCACTTTCCCGGGATTGGCCATCGTCACCCTGGCCATGGGCTTCAGCCTGTTGGCCGACGGCATCGCCGAGCACTTCGGGGGGCGCCCATGACCTCGCCGGTATTGCGTGTCGAAGAACTCAGCGTGATCGCCCAAAACGATGGCCGTGAGGTCACCCTGGTGGATCGCTTGTCATTCGACCTGGCCGAGGGCGAGATCCTTGGCCTGGTGGGCGAGAGCGGCTCGGGCAAGACCATGGCCTGCCGGGCGCTGATGCGCCTGTTGCCGGCGACCAACCTGCGGGCCCAGGGCAAGGCCGTGCAACTGGCCGGCCAGGACTTGCTGCAACTGGATGAGGCCGGTATGCGCAGTGTGCGCGGTCGGCGCCTGGGGATGATCTTCCAGAACCCCAGCAGTCATCTCGACCCGCTGATGCGCATCGGCGAGCAGATATCCGAGGGTATCCGCCTGCACCAGGGCGCCTCCAGGTGCGAGGCGCGGGCCAAGGCCATCGATGTGCTGCGCCAGGTAGGCATTCCCGACCCGCAGCGGCGGATCGACAGCTACCCCCACGAGTTTTCCGGCGGCATGCGCCAGCGGGCGATGATCGCCGTGGCCCTGGGCTGCAATCCCCAGGTGCTGATCGCCGACGAGCCGACCACGGCCCTGGACGTCACCGTGCAGGCGCAGATCCTGCGCCTGCTGCTGGACCTGCGCGACCGGCATGGGCTGTCGATCATCATGATCACCCACGACCTGGGCGTGGTCGCCCAGACTTGCGATGCCATCGCGGTGATGTACGCCGGCCGGCTCTGCGAACACGGCGACAAGCAGGCGCTGCTGGCCCATCCACGACATCCCTATACCGCGGCGCTGATCGGTTGCCAGCCGACCCATGGCGCCGGTGAAGCCCGGCTGCGTACCATCGCCGGCCAGCCGCCGTTGCTCGATGCCCTGCCGGCGGGTTGCCGTTTCAATCCCCGCTGCTTCCAGCCGGGCAGCCGTTGCGCGCAGGCGTTGCCGGACATGCAAGCCCTGGGGCAGGGCACGCGGGTGGCCTGTCATTACCCCTTGCTGGCTGGAAGCCCGTCATGAACCTGCTGCAAGTGAAGGACCTAGAGGTGCGCTTCGCCGCTCCCGGCACGGGTTTGTTCGGTTTCAAGCCTCAGTGGCTGCAAGCGGTCAACGGGGTGTCGCTGCACCTTGCCCCCGGGGAAATCCTGGGGCTGGTGGGCGAGTCGGGCAGCGGCAAGAGCACCTTGGGCCGCGCCATCTTGCGCCTGAATGACATCCACGCAGGCCAGGTGCTGTTCGATGGCGTGGACGTGACACGCGGCCGCAAGCTGGATATCCAGCACCTGCGCCGGCAGACCGCGATGATCTTCCAGGACCCCTATGCCGCGCTCAACCCACGCCTGAGCATCGGCCAGGCCATCGCCGAAGTGCTGCGGGTACAGGGCGTGATCGCGGCACCGTTGATTGCGCGCCGGGTCGACGAGTTGCTGACCCTGGTCGGGCTGCGCCCGGAACTGGCCGGGCGCAAGCCGGGCGAGCTCAGTGGCGGCCAGTGCCAGCGTGTGGGGATCGCCCGGGCGCTGGCAGTGGAACCGCGCTTGATCGTCGCCGATGAATGCGTGGCGGCGTTGGACGTGTCCATCCAGGGGCAGATCATCAACCTGCTGCTGGAGCTGCGCGAGCGCATGAACCTGGCGATCCTGTTCATCGCCCACGACCTGGCGATCGTCCAGCGCCTGTGCAGCCGGGTGGCGGTGATGTATCTGGGGCAGATCGTCGAGCAAGGGCCTACCGATGCGGTGTTCGGTGCCCCGCGCCATCCCTATACCGCTGCGTTGATCCAGTCGATCCCGCATATCGACCCCCATCGGCGTTTGGCGAGCGAACCCTTGCCGGGTGAGCCACCCAGCCCGTTGGCACTGCCAGGCGGCTGTGCCTTCCACCCGCGCTGCCGGCAGGCCCGATCCACCTGCGCCGCAACACCGCCGCCCCATCGAGACCTGGGTGGGCACAGCTACCGTTGTGTGCTCGCCGAACCCGTGCTTTGAAATACGTTCATCAAAAAGGAGTTTGACCATGCGTTCGAAACACCTGCGGTTGTTGACCGCCGCCACATTGACCCTCTGTTCGTTGGCCGCCGGTATCGCCCAGGCGGCGGGGGTGCTGACCATTGGCTGCCGTGAGGAAAGCACCACCTTCGACCCCATCAAGAGCGCACAGAACCGCGACAGCTGGGTCTTCGCCAACGTCTACGACGTGCTGGTACGGGTCGACAACACCGGCACCAAGCTGCTGCCAGGCCTGGCACAAAGCTGGCAGGTGTCTGCCGACGGCCTGACCTACACCTTCAAGCTGCGGCCGGCCAAGTTCTCCGACGGCTCGCCGATCACCGCCGGCGATGCCGCGTTCAGCCTGCTGCGGATTCGCGACAACAAGGGCTCGCTGTGGAGCGATTCCTACAAGATCATCGACAAGGCCCAAGCCACCGACCCGCAGACCCTGGTGGTGACCCTCAAGGCACCGTCCGTGCCTTTCCTCGCGCAACTGGCCACGCCCAACGTCTCGATCCTGTCGCAGAAGGCCATGGAGAAACTCGGCGAGGACGCCTATGCCCAGGAGCCCGTGGCCTCGGGTGCCTTCATCGTCAAGGAATGGCTGCGCGGCGAGCGCGTGGTGCTGGAGAAGAACCCGCACTTCTGGCAGGCCGACAAGGTGAGCCTGGATGGCGTGGAGTGGATCTCCATCCCGGACGACAACACCCGCATGCTGAAGGTCCAGGCCGGCGAGCTGGACTCGGCGATCTTCGTGCCGTTCTCCCGGGTCGAGCCCCTGAAGAAAGACCCGAACCTGGTGATCCACATGGACCCTTCCACCCGTGAAGATCACTTGTTGATCAACCACGATCACGGCCTGCTGGGCAAACCCGAAGTGCGCCAGGCCCTGGACATGGCGATCGACAAGAAATCCCTGGTCGACACCGTGACCTTCGGCCTGGGCCAGGTGGCCTATTCCTACATCCCCAAGGGCGCGCTGTATCACAACGCCAACAACCCGCAGCGCCCCTATGACCCGGTCAAGGCCAAGCAACTGTTGAAGGATGCCGGGGCCTCGGGCCTGAAGCTCAACTACGTGGTCAATGCCGGCAACGAGGCCGACGAGCAGATCGCCGTCCTGGTCCAGCAGCAACTGGCTGCCGTGGGCGTGACCGCCAACCTGCAGAAAGTCGACCCGACCCAGAGCTGGCAGATGCTGGTGGACGGCGACTACGACCTGTCGGTGATGTACTGGACCAACGACATCCTCGACCCCGACCAGAAGAGCACCTTCGTCCTCGGGCACGACACCAACATGAACTACATGACCCGCTACAAGAACGACAAGGTCAAGGCCCTGGTAGCCGATGCCCGGGTCGAGGCCGACCCGGCCAAGCGCCAGCAGATGTACACCGAGCTGCAGGCCATCGCCAAGCAGGACACCCACTGGATCGACCTCTACTACAGCCCGTACATCAACATCTCGCGCAAGAACATCGAACACTTCCAGCAGAGCCCGCTGGGCCGTCTCTCGTTGGAGGAGACGGTGAAGAACTGAAGATAATGCAGGGGGCTGTTCAGTATTGTCTCTGCATATGAGGAAGCCAGCCGGAAGGGCTTTGAGATGAGGCCCCTCCGGTGAGGAGGTCAGTCAGGACGTGATAGTTTGTCATGCAGCTGCTCTATAGCAGTTTGCATCGTCGGCCAATTCAGAAAGCCTCTTCGTTCATAATAAAGAGGGCGCTCATGAGGTGGTTGTTCCAGGCGCTTCCTTTCCACTTTTTGTAGATTCTGGACTCCATGGAATAGGTAATGCCCACCTACGAATGGAAAGAGGCCTACCCAGCTTTTCCATTGCGATGGATAGGAGAGGCAGAGTCGTATGTATCGAAGACGACTCCTCCATGCAATTGCCTGTTTTTCCACAAGGCCATTTTCTGGCAGTGGTGACATTGCGCGAAATAGTGGGCCGGAGCAATTTCTTCCATTATATAGAGGGTATTGCCAGACTTGAGTAGAACCGGCGCGCGATGCTAAAAGTTCCACGGCCACGGCATGTAGCAGATCGTGATCAGGGTGGCCACCTTCCCAAGCAGGTACAAAGCACGATTGTAGAGTTGGATGATCATCAATGAAGTGATCAAGCCAATCTGCGAAGGCGCCAATATGGCGATGTAATTGTCCATCACCGATTGATAACTGTCGGCCGACAAACGTTATGTTCTCTCTTGCGACACCAAGTTTTTGGAGAACAATTAGAGACTCTCTATCCCGGACATCAGGATCAGCAGTGGCAGCCCCATCGGTTACATATATGCAGCGAACCCACCGACCGGCAGCCAACTCGTGTTCGATCTGATGGAATACTCCGAATTCGTCATCCTGGTGAGCTAATAGAAATAGGGAGACTGGTCTCATACGCTGGCCTCGAACTCAGGGGATGTCGATTGTATCGAGATCAAGGAACTTGACCTTCCGCAAAAATGCTTTGTTTGTTTCAGTGTCCTCGGTCAGGAATCTGTAGCCGAACCATCTCGGTTCGAAAAGAAAGTCTGGTGCTTTAATGAAAAATATTCCAGGTCGATAGGCTGATAATGTTATTACGAGTCCGGCGCTTGAGGTGAACAGTCCATCTCTACCGAGGAGGTTGACCAAGAGGGGTTTTTCCCTGGTATACCACCCGTCTTTTGGTCTTATAGCTTTCCATAAAAGGGTTTCATTGATCTTCTTCCTGAATAGGTGCCAAAGGAATGGTATGCCTATATACAAATAAAGATTACCCTCAAGGGTCCAACCTAAACCTCTTTCGCGTATGGCTCTAATGTTTTTGTTTGGATAACCACAAACGACAGATATTTCTTCCTCGGGAAAGGTCTTATACAGTCGCTTGCCAAGAGTAATTGATGAGCCTTTCTGGGTGCCATCGGACATGGTATCTGTCGAGAGGAAAACAGCAGAGCCTTCGTGGCTTAATTTCAAGCCGCAATAGGCTGCTATCATGATGCCGTTTTTGACGCTATAGCAGATTCTGGAATCATTGAGTTGGTACTTTTGGAAGACTCGATCCGCTGTTTTTTGGGTGCCTCCGAAGCATCGCTTAAATAATGAGGTCCACTGTGTGATGAAGTCGGAGTTAAAGTCGCTGCGCTTGGCTATATGAATGCCGTCATCCAATAAATTACTCATAGTTGGTTTTATCCCTTTTGAACACTATAAATTTTGACTGTGCATAGCTGATTATTATAAGCAAGACGTCCGACAGGACTTTGGCCCAGGTTTCCATCGATGTAAGCCACATCATGGCGGATAACATCAAGGCTGAGAGAGGGATGTTCAGTGCAAGCAGGGCGAAGTAACGTACTGCCTGCTGTGTTCTTCCTTCGGCATCGCTCACACCAAAAGTGAAGGCTCGGTGTGCAACAAAAGAAAATGTACCTGCTAAAACCTTGCTGATTAGGTTGGCAAGAATTGCATCCACTCCAAAAAAATTCAATAGTAGAAGAAACGTGCCAAGATCCGCTCCGTAGGTGAGACCACCGACAAACAGATAACGTGTAAGTTGGAAGAAGTGTTTTAGCATTCTATTTCTGTTGAGTTAATTTTGCTAAGTATTTTAGGTGTCTGTTTTGGGTGAAGATAGATGTTGTAAAGTTAATGTAGGTTAGATGTTTTCTGGGAGCCTTTTGTAAGATTAAGGTTTTCATAAGGATAGATGTTGGAGCTTCCAGTATTCTCTTTTATTTTAATTTATGTGGCTAAGGGCTTCATGTTTTATTTTCCGTTGGCGAAGAAGTCAAGAAAATTGACCTGCTCGACAAGCGCTTTAGTTCTGTGGAGGAGCGATACTGTCTCGCTTGAACGCTTGTATTGGAGCACTGCAGCCTTCAATCAGTGAGATTGACGTAAAAAGCACAAGTGAAATGAACGGTTTTCTAGTGATGGAGCATGATGTGGGCACAGGGTCAAATGCTTCGGCAGCTCCCACCATTTGACGCAGAGACGTCGTCCGTCGCGGACGAGCGCATGTTTCCTGCAAATTGGCCCTTTTCATGTCTCAGCTCCATCGGCTCATCAGTTAGCCAATCGGATAAATGTAAATGGTTGGGCTGAAACCTTCAAATCGTTTGAGCTTCCCATTGAGGACATACTTCGTCAGCCTAGTCTTCTTGCTAACCTGCCACCCGCTGATTTAGACGAGCTATTTTGTAAAACTCTGCCGGTTAATGTCGCGGTCTGATGAAACCAGGCATCTGTTCTATGTCAGGAGGGGCTGTCTGACCGGTTCGCGTCGCTCTTTTGCTGCTGAGTTCAAATTCAGGATGCAAGCCTCGTGTTCTGTGCCCATCAAGGTGTACTGAATAGCAGGCACAAAAAAAGACGTCCGTGGACGTCTTTTTTTGATCATTTGGTGGAGCCGGGGGGATTTGAACCCCCGTCCGCCAGTACTCCGCTGTCGGTCCTACATGCTTAGCCGTGTCTATTGAGTTAACCCTCAGCGACCCGACGGGCAGGGTGCTTTGGGCGAGTTGTGTAAGTTTTAGCCGCTTCGTCCACAACGTACTGCACGGCGATTCTGTTCTATATGACAATCATTTCGGGTTTACAGACATCCCCTGATGATTGCTGGACCCGAAGGTACCAGGGGGGAAGGGCTAGCGCCGCTTACGCAGCGAGAGCGTAATCCCCGTAGGTTTCGTCATTGGCAACTATAGGAAGTTGCAACAGTGGATTTACGAGTTCTGTTACCAACTCGGCATGCACCTAAAGTTTCGCAACCGGCGTCGAATCCAAAACGGCCCCGAGCCTGTCATGCATCGACAACAGGTTGGCGGATTCTACGCTAATCGTCGTCAGAAGGCCAACCCGAAGGTTGGCCTTGGTGGTGCGCTACTGATCGCCCTTGGTGTTGTTCTGCAACATCTGGATCGCCTGGGTGGTCAGGGAGATGCAGTTCTTGGTGCCCTGCTCGGTGCCCTTGGCCTGCTCGGCGGTGGCTTGCTGGACCTTGGAGTCGATGTCGCTGCTCAGGTCCGAGCTCATGGCTTCGGTGCTGACCTTGGCGTCGCGGATCTTTTGCAGGTTGATCTGGCACAGGTCTTCTTGCCCGGCGGCGAACGCCGATGAGGCCAACATTGCAGCAGTGATGAACAGTCCAGCCAGGGCAGAGCGCTTCATGGTCGTCTCCTTGGATCACAGGGGGAAGGCCCACTTTTATCGTGGGCCTGGAGAGTGGACTGCGCCCGTGGGCCGGGGTTCGTTTTTTATACGAAAAGGCCGGAGCAGGCGCCCGTCGCCGGGCACCCTGGGCCTCAGGCGGACTTGGCGCGGGTGACCCGGTCCACCAGGTAGACCAGCCCGTGATAGTCGATCCCGCCATGCTGGCTGAGGCCGATTTCACAGGTGCGGCTGGTGGAGATGCCTTCGCTGCAGTACTGCACCGCGTCCTTGAGGCTGCGCAGCGAATGGGCATTGAGCTCCGGGGTGGTGAAGCCCTTGTCGCCAGCGAAACCGCAGCAGTGGATGCCTTCGGGGATCACCACGTTGTTGCTGCAACGCCGGGCCAGTTCGATCAGCGCCTGGCTTTCCCCCAGGTGCTGGGTGCTGCAGGTGACGTGCACGGCGATCGGTGCTTCCTGGGGGGTGAACTCCAGGCGATCCAGCAGGTGGCTGCGGATGAAGCGCACCGGATCGTAGAGGTCCAGGCGCACGTCGCCCAGGTCCTGCACCAGGCGCAGGGTGCAGGGGCTGGTATCGCAATAGATCGGGTCGAGGCCGCCACGGCTGGCGTGGAGCAGGGCGCCGATCAGTTCCTGGCGCTTGTCCTCGGCCTGGGTCGCATAACCCTTGGAGGCGAACGGCTGGCCGCAGCAGAGGTTGTCCAGGTTGTCCGGCAGCACCACCTGGTAGCCGGCCTTCTCCAGCAGGCCGCGGGTTTTCTCGTACAACGAGCCTTGCTCCTTGTCACCTGCCGCCGGCCCCATCACCCGCGACACGCAGGCCGCCAGGTACACCACCTTCGGGCGTGAATCCTGCTCGGCCGGGCTGAAGCGAATGGCTTTCTCCGGTTGTGGCATGGCGTTGGTCCATTGCGGCACCCGCCCTTTGGACAGTCGGGTCAGGCCCGCCGACAGCCTGCCCAGGCGCGGTGCCCCCAGCAGCAGGCGCGCACCATTGGCCACGTGCAACGTAAAGCGGGCGCCTTGCAAGGTGCTGGCGAAGTGGGTGCTGAGCCAGTCGGCGGTGCCGTTATGAGTGGCGTGCTCGCTGCGCAGTTTCTTCACCAGCTCGCCGGTGTTGATGCCCACCGGGCAACGCTGGGCGCACAGGCCGGTGGCGGCGCAGGTGTCGACGCCCTGGTACTGGTAGGCCGCCTCCAGCTCCGTGGTATCGATGCCGGCACGCTTGCGGGCCTGGATATCACGCCAGATAACGATGCGCTGGCGTGGGCTCAGGGTCAGCCCTTTGGACGGGCACACCGGCTCGCAGAAGCCGCACTCTATGCACTTGTCCACAATCTCGTCAGCTGCCGGTAGCGGCTTGAGGTGCTTGAGGTGGATCTGCGGATCTTCGCTGAGCACCACATCGGGGTTGAGAATACCGTTGGGGTCCAGCAGGCGCTTGAGCTGCCACATCAGCTGGTAGGCATCGCTGCCCCACTCCAGCTCGACGAAGGGCGCCATGTTGCGCCCGGTGCCGTGCTCGGCCTTGAGCGAACCACCGAACTCCACGGCCACCAGTTGCGCCACGTCGTCCATGAAGGCCTGGTAGCGCTGCACTTCCTCAGTGCTGTTGAAGCCTTGGGTGAAGACGAAATGCAGGTTGCCCTCCAGGGCATGGCCGAACAGGATCGCCTCGTCGTAGCGGTGCTTGTCGAACAGCTCGATCAGGCGATTGACACCGATGGCCAGTTGTTCAACCGGGAAGGTCACGTCCTCGATGATCACCGTGGTGCCGGTCTTGCGCACTGCGCCGACGGCCGGGAAGGTGTCCTTGCGGATCGCCCAGAGCTTGGCGTTTTCCTGCGGGTCTTCGCTGAAGTCCACCTGTTTTTCCACCGCGAAGGCGGCCAGGGAATCCATGATCTGCGCCAGTTGCTCATGCAGCAGCGACGAGGAGGCCGCGCGGGACTCGATCAGCAGGGCGCAGGCGTTGGCCGAGAGCTGGCGGACGAAGGCCGGCATGCCGGGCTTGTCCTGCACCGAGCGCAGGCTACGACGGTCCAGCAGCTCCACCGCCGACACCGGTTGGCTCTTGAGCACGGTCACCGCGTTGCAGCAGGTCTCCACATCGGGGAAGACGATCAGGGCCGAGGCCTTGTGCGGATGATCGACCACGGTGTCGTAGGTCACTGCGCTGATGAACCCCAGGGTGCCCTCGGAGCCCACCAGCAGGTGGCTGAGGATCTCCAGCGGCTCGTCGAAGTCCACCAGGGCATTGAGGGACAGGCCGGTGGTGTTCTTCAGCCGATACTTGTGGCGGATGCGGCTGGCCAACTCGCTGTTGGCGCGGGTGGCGCGGCCAAGTTCCGCCAGGCGTTGCAGCAGCGCAGCGTGGCTGTGGCGAAAGGTGCCGACGCTGGCGGCGTCCTCGGTGTCCAGGCGGGTGCCATCGGCCAGGACCACGCGGATGCCGGCCAGGGTGTGGTAGCTGTTCTGGGCGGTGCCGCAGCACATGCCGCTGGCGTTGTTGGCGACGATGCCGCCGATCTTGCAGGCGTTGATCGAGGCCGGGTCGGGGCCGATCTTGCGTCCGAACGGCGCCAGCCAGGCGTTGGCCTGGGCACCGATGACTCCGGGTTGCAGGCGGATCTGCGCGCCCTGGTCGCGGATCTCCCGGGCGTTCCAGTTATCCCCGAGGACAATCAGCACCGAATCGCTGATGGCCTGCCCGGAAAGGCTGGTGCCGGCGGCGCGGAAGGTCACCGGTACCTGGTCGCGCTGGGCCAGTTGCAGCAGGGCGACCACTTCGTCCTCGGATTCGACGCGGATCACCAGCTTGGGGATCAGCCGGTAGAAGCTGGCGTCGGTGCCGAAGGCCAGGGTCGAGAGCGGGTCGTCGAAGCGCCGTTCCTGGGGAATCAGGCGCTGGGCATCACGCAGAAAAGCGGCTGGCAGGCTCATTGGTCCTCCAGGATCAGCACCACCAGATCTTTCGGGCCGTGGGCGCCGTAAGCCAGGACTTGCTCGATATCAGCGGTTTTCGACGGGCCGGAAACCAGCAGCGCGTTGGTCGGCATGCCGGCGGCCCAGTTCATCTGTTGCTGCACCTGATAGAAGTTGTCGCGGATCTCGCTGGCCTTGAGCAGGGCGAAATGCACCGGTGGCACCAGGCTCATCAGCCGCGGTTCCTCGCGGGTCGGCCAGAGGATCAGGCTGCCGGTGGCGGCGATGGCGCCCAGGGTGCCGGTGAGGCTGGCCGGGGTGTCGTTGAACAGCTCGGCCTTCCATTCTTCCACTGGCCGATCGTAGGTCTTGAGCTCGGGCAGCTTGGGATGTTCGGCCCAGTGCTGCTGCACCTGCTGGCCATGGGCGGTGCCCGGGGCGATCAGCAGGCTGCGCAGCTGGCGCTCCTGGAGCAGGCGGGCGAGCAATCCGGGCCACTCGGCCGCGCGGCTCAGGTGGATTTCGGTGTGCACCGCTTCCATCTGCTTGCGCAACTGCGGGATGCGTTGCTCGGCGGTGTAGGTATAGGGCTCGGTGACCAGCGCCTCGTCGAAGTTATCCACAATAGGCGTGGTGCCGCTCAGGCTGTTACGCAGCTTGGCGAGGATGTTGTGCTTGGCGCTCATCAGCGATCTTCCTGCTTGGCCAGGTGCTCGCGGGCCAGGTCGTGCAGCGACCGGGCGGCGGGTTTTGGCGCACTGTGGTTCTGGGTCCAGGGGCCGACGTTGCTCGGGGCCAGCGCCCGCAACCGGGTGGCCGCCAGGGTGAACAGGCGATACAGGGTGGGCGAGCTGTTCAGCCGTGCCCAGGCGTTCCAGATGAAACGCTCCTTGCGCGAGAACTTGCTGCCCTGGCCGCGCATTACCGGGTGCGGGCTGTCCGGGGCCTTGACGTTCTCTTCGCGCAGGCGCCGCAGCAACGTAGGGATCGGGATCTTCACCGGGCAGACTTCGCCGCAGGCACCGCACAGCGACGAAGCGCTGGGGTGATCCGGGACCTTGGCCAGGCCCACCATGTGCGGGGTGATGATCTTGCCGATCGGCCCCGGGTAGACCTCGCCATAGGTGTGGCCGCCGACCCTCGTGTACACCGGGCAGTGGTTCATGCAGGCGCCGCAGCGGATGCAGTTCAGGGTCTGGCGCAGTTCGCTGTCGGCAAACGCCTGGCTGCGGCCGTTGTCCAGCAACACCAGGTGCACTTCCCGGGGGCCGTCGAGCTCATGCTCTTTGCGTGGGCCGGAGATCATGTTGACGTAGGTGGTGATGGGCTGGCCCAGGGCCGAGCGGGTCAGCAGCGACAATAGCGGTACTACGTCGCGCAGGTTCTCGACCACTTTCTCGATCCCGGTGACAGCGATGTGCACCGGCGGCACGGTGGTGGACATGCGCCCGTTGCCTTCGTTTTCCACCAGCAGCAGGGTGCCGGTCTCGGCCACGGCGAAGTTGACGCCGGAGACGCCGATGTCGGCTTCGAAGAATTTCTGCCGCAGGACCCTGCGACCGATCTGGATGAGTTGGTCGACGTCCTTGGTGTACTCCACGCCAAGTTTGTCGTGGAACAAGGACGCGACCTGACCGGCATTCTTGTGGATCGCCGGCATGATGATGTGTGAAGGCTTCTCGTGGTCGAGCTGGACGATGAACTCGCCCATGTCCGACTCAAGGCATTCAATGCCTTGTTCAGCGAGGACATGGTTCATTTCCATTTCCTCGCTGACCATCGATTTGCCCTTGATCACTTGCCGTGCCTCGTGAGCACGGATGATCGAAAGAACGATGCCATTGGCCTCGTCCACCGTTTCCGCCCAGTGCACTGTCACACCGTTGCGGGTCAGGTTCTGTTCCAGGCGCTCGAGCAGGTCGGGCAGCTTGGACAACGCCCGGGCGCGAATTGCATTGCCCAGGGCGCGCAGGTGTTCGCGCTCAAAGGCATCGCTGAACGAGGCCGCACGCTTGGCCATGAGTGAATCCATGGCGCTGCGAAAGTTGTTGCGCAGTTGCTGGTCGCCCAGGGCCTGGTGGGCCCGGGTGCGAAAATCGTCCGCCACCGTCGTGGTCGGAATCAGCTCGGGAGTGCTCATTGGGCACCTCCGGTACGCTGCCAGAGGAAGCTCGCCAGGTGCTGGCCGCGCAATGCCTCTCTTTGTTTCTCCAGGGCACCGTTGATATTCATCAAGCAGCCGCAGTCGGCACTGACCACCTGGTGCGCGCCGGAGTCCTTCAGTGCGCGGGTCTTGTCCGCGACCATGGCGCCAGAGATATCCGGCATTCGGACGCTGAAAGTCCCGCCAAAGCCACAGCATTCGCTTTCGTGGCTGTGTTCTACCCGTTCCACGTTGCCCAGTTGTGACAGCAGCTCACGCCCGTGCAGGTGGGTGTTCATTTCCCGGCGCGCCGAGCAGGAAGTGTGCAAGGCCACCTTGATCGGCTCACCGCTGTCCTTGAGTTGCACCTTGCACACATGCAGGAGGAACTCGGCCAGCTCGTAGGTGCGTGCGGCCAGGGCCTGGACCTGTGCCAGGGTCTCGGGCTCGTCCTTGAACAAGTCCGCGTAGTGCTCGCGAATCATCCCGGCGCAGGAGCCCGAGGGCACCACCACCGGATAGTCCCCGGCGAACAACGCCAGTTGTGCGCGGGCCACGGTGCGAGCCTGCTCGGTGTAACCGCTGGTGTAGGCCGGTTGTCCGCAGCAGCTTTGCCCCTGTGGGTATTCCACGCGAATGCCTTCGCGCTCCAGCAGGTGGATCGCATCCATCCCGGCTTCGGGATAGAACAGATCGACCACACAAGTGCCGAACAGGTAGACCCGCGCCGGCTTGGCGCCAGGGTACTGCCGGGGCTCGGCCAAGGGTGGCGCGACACGGGTCGCATTGGGCACGGCGTTGTAGAAAAGCTCGCTCATCAGGCGTGTCTCCGGGTGGTCCCGGTTATTCGTCTGTCGCGGCGGCTGAAAGATAAACCAGCAAGCTTTCAGCAGCCTTGCAGACCGGGTGGTGAATGACTGGCGCCGCGACTCCTTGCGGCGCCATCAGTATTGCCTAGTGCACCAGCATGCCGGTGAACCAGTAGGCCTGGGCCAGAGTGATCAGGCCGACGATAGTGGCAAAGAACAGGCTGTGCTTGAGGGTGAAGCGGAACAGATCGGACTCTTTTCCCACCAGGCCGGTGGCGGCGCAGGCCACGGCGATCGACTGCGGCGAGATCATCTTGCCGGTCACGCCACCGCTGGTGTTGGCCGCCACCAGCAGGGTGTCGTTGACCCCCAGTTGATGCGCGGTGGTGGCCTGCAGCGAACTGAACAGGGCGTTGGACGAAGTATCGGAACCGGTGAGGAACACCCCCAGCCAACCCAGGAACGGCGAAAAGAACGGGAAGGCCGCGCCGGTGGCCGCCAGGACCAGGGCCATGGTCGAAGACATGCCCGAGTAGTTGGTGACGAAGGCGAAGGCCAGCACCATGCCGATGGACAGGATCGGCCAACGCAGCTCGTAGAAGGTTTCCTTTAAAGTGGTCAGACCAGTTTTAAAGTCGATCTTCAGTACCAGCATGGACAGCAGTGCCGAGAAGAAGATCGCGGTGCCAGTGGCCGAGATCGGGTCGAACTTGAACACCGCAGGAATGGCTGTGGGCGTGGTGACGATCGGCGCCACCTTGATCACCAGCTGATCCAGGTGCGGGATGGCGAAGTTGAACACCCAGGCGTACATCGCGCCGCCGGCGGCGAACATCGCCTTGAACGGCTTGAGGGTCCAGATGGTGACCAGCACGGTGAGGATCAGGAAGGGCGACCAGGCCTTGAAGATCTGGCCCAGGCTGTAGGGCGAGGTCAGGGTGCTGCGTGGCTGGCCGAAGCCGCCGGCGCTGGCGGTGATGGCGATGTCGGCGCTGACCCCGGGAATGCGCGCGCCGGCGCTGCGCTTGGGCTGCCAGATCTTCAGGAACAGCGTCAGGGCGACCAGGCTGGCCAGGGCCGAGGTGATGTCCGGCAGCTCCGGGCCGATGAAGTTCGAGGTGAAGTACTGTGTCACGGCGAAGCTCAGGCCGGCCACCAGTGCCGCTGGCCAGGTCTCCCTGACGCCGCGCAGGCCGTCCATCATGAACACCAGCCAGAACGGCACGAACAGCGACAGCAGGGGCAGTTGGCGGCCGGTCATGGCGCCGATCTTGAAGGCGTCGATACCGGTCACCTGGCCGGCGACGATGATCGGGATGCCCAGGGCGCCGAAGGCCACTGGCGCGGTGTTGGCGATCAGGCACAGGCCCGCGGCGTACAGCGGGTTGAAGCCCAGGCCCACCAGCAGGGCGGCGGTGATCGCCACTGGCGCGCCGAAGCCTGCGGCACCTTCGAGGAAGGCGCCGAAGCAGAAGCCGATCAGCAGTACCTGCAGGCGCTGGTCGTCGGTGATCGACAGCACCGAGCTGCGGATGATCTCGAACTGGCCGCTCTTCACGGTCAGCTTGTAGAGGAATACGGCGGCGACGATGATCCAGGCGATGGGCCAAAGACCGTAGGCAAATCCATAGCCAGCGGCAGCCAGGGCCATGTCGGCGGGCATCTGGAAGGCGAAGATCGCCACCAGGATCGACAAGGCCAGAGTGATGCTCCCGGCGACATGTCCCTTGAGGCGGAACACGGCCAGAGCCAGGAAGAAGAACACGATCGGGATGACAGCGGCGAGAGCGGACAGGCCGAGGCTGCCAAGCGGGCTATAGAGCTGTTGCCAGGTTTGCATAGTGGGGTGGCCCCTAATTGTTGTTGGTCAGGCACTGCTAGCGACTTGGTTAATTGGTAAGACCAATTTACAATCGCTGTTGGCTAGGGTAAAAGCCCGATGCTCGGTGTGTCAATTTGCCGCCCTAGAACTTTTGTCGAAAGCGGGCGCGGGAGCGCATCTGATCGCTGGAAATGTCTGCCTTCTGCCAGGTGTTGGCGCGGCGTGAATAGGCCAGAATAGAGCCCCCCGACGATGGGTCGGAGGCTGGGGAGTGAGTGATGGGGTTTGACCAGATACGCCAGCGCCGTTTGTCCGACGACATAGTCGAGCGCCTGGAAGCGATGATTCTCGAAGGTACCTTGAAGGCGGGTGAACGCTTGCCGGCCGAGCGCGCCCTGGCCGAGCAGTTCGGGGTTTCACGTCCATCGCTGCGTGAAGCGATCCAGAAGTTGACCGCCAAGGGGTTGCTGATGAGCCGCCAGGGCGGCGGCAATTATGTGGTGGAAGCCCTGGGCTCGACCTTCAGCGATCCACTGCTGCATCTTCTGGAAAACAATCCCGAGGCCCAGCGTGATCTATTGGAGTTCCGCCATACCCTCGAAGCGTCCTGCGCCTACTACGCGGCGCTGCGGGCGACCCCGGTGGATCGCGAGCGCCTGACCCAGGCCTTCGAGGAACTGCAGGATTGCTATACCCATGCCAATGACGACAGCCGCAGCGAGGAGGGGGCGGCGGATGCCCGGTTCCATCTGGCGATTGCCGAGGCTAGCCATAACGCTGTGCTGTTGCACACCATTCGCGGGCTGTTCGATCTGCTCAAGCGCAACGTGGTGACCAATATCGGCGGTATGTACAAGCAGCGCACGGAAACCCGCGAGATGCTGATCAGCCAGCACCGTGACCTGTACCTGGCGATTATCGAAGGGCGTGCGCAGGACGCGCGCGAAGTCTCCAGTCGGCACATTCTCTATGTGCAGGAGGTGCTCGAGGAGGTGCGTCAGGAAGTACAGCGGGTGGCCCGGGCCGAACGGCGCAAGGGCATCTGATGCAAATCGCCGGTACTGCGGTTCCTGCATCGATGGTGCAGAAACCGCAGTACCGGCGATGACGACTTCAGGGTAGGACGGTCAGTCTTCCTTGCCCTTGGTCCGCACGGCGCGCTGCAATTCCCGGTCGGAATCGCGCTCGCGCTCGGTGTGCCGCTTGTCATATTCCTTCTTGCCCTTGCCCAGTGCGATCTCGCACTTGACCAAGTGCTTGCTCCAGTAGAGCGAAAGGCAGACGCAGGCATAACCCTTCTGCTGCACCGCGGCGAACAGCTTTTCCAGCTCGCGCTGGTTGAGCAGCAGCTTGCGCGTGCGCGTCGGGTCGGCGATGACGTGGGTGCTGGCGGTGGTCAGCGGGGTGAAATGGCTGCCGAACAGCCAGGCCTCGCCATCCTTGAGCAGCACGTAACTGTCTACCAGTTGTGCCTTGCCCGCCCGCAGGCTCTTTACTTCCCAGCCGGCCAGGACCAGTCCAGCCTCGAAACGATGTTCGATGAAGTAATCGTGACGCGCCTTTTTGTTTTGCGCGATGGTCCCTGTTGGGTGTTTCTTCTGTTTAGCCATAGGGGCGGCATTATAGGGAGTTGCGCGGTCGCCCGCTACGGTGATGCAGCGTGCTTGAGCAGGTTGATTGAATCCCGGACAATGCGCGCTCTTTTTTTCGGTTGGGCGCGTTAACGATGTCGACAGACAGGGTCTCTGTCCACGGCGGCTGGGCAAGCCGCTGGGTCTTTATACTCGCAGCAACTGGTTCGGCCGTGGGCCTGGGGAGCATCTGGAAATTCCCCTATATGGTCGGTGTCTATGGTGGCGGTGCTTTTGTCCTGGTGTTCCTGGCGTGTATCGCCCTGATTGGCTTGCCGGTGATGCTGGCCGAAACCCTGATCGGGCGCCGGGCTCGGCAGAGTCCGGCCAACGCCTTGAAAGTCCTGGCCCAAGAGGCCGGGCATTCGGCCAAGTGGTCCTGGGGGGCCTTCGCCGGAATGATCACGGCGTTGCTGATCCTTTCCTTCTATAGCGTGGTCGGTGGTTGGTCGCTGGACTACATCATCGACATGGGTCGCGGTGATTTCAGCGGCGTCACGGCCGACCAGGTCAGCGCCTACTTCGCTTCGGTGACCGCCGATCCTTGGCGCCTGACCCTCTGGCATACCCTGTTCATGGCGCTGTCGGCGCTGGTGATCGCCAAGGGCGTGGTCGCCGGGCTCGAGCGTAGCCTGCGGGTCATGATGCCGCTGCTGTTCGTCATGTTGCTGGTGCTGCTGGGCTACAGCATGACTACTGGGCACTTCATGCAGGGCCTGCACTTCATGTTCGACTTCAGCCTGGAGCGCCTGCTGGATGGCCTGTTGCCGGCCATGGGCCATGCCTTCTTCTCCCTGAGCGTGGGGGTTGGGTCGATCATGATCTACGGCGCCTACATGCCCAAGCATTCGTCCCTGGCCGGAACGGTGGTGGGCGTGGCGCTGCTGGACACCTTTGTCTCGCTGTTGGCCGGGATGGCGCTGTTCCCCATCGTCTTCGCGGCGGGCCTGAACCCCAGTGAGGGGCCGGGACTGATGTTCATCAGCCTGCCGTTCGCCTTCGGAAATGTGGCGTTCGGCCAGCTCATGGGCGTAGTGTTTTTCATCCTGGTGGCCATCGCCGCATGGAGTTCGGCCATCTCTCTGCTGGAGCCGATGGTGGCTTATCTTGTCGAGAGGACTAAAATCCGCCGCGCCTGGGTGACATTCTGGCTGGCGTTCAGCTGCTGGTTCGTGGGGTTGGGAACGGTGTTTTCCTTCAACATCTGGCAGCAGGCCAAGTTTTTCGTGAACGAAGGCGGCGCTTTCCACCTCTACCAATGGGGGGCGGCTGGCGGCCTGGACTTCTTCGGCGTGATCGACTTCTTCACCTCGCGGATCATGTTGCCTCTAGGCGGTTTGTGCTTCGTGGTATTTGCAGGTTGGGTGATGGGCCGTGAGGCGGTGCGTGATGAGCTGTCGCTGCGTAGCCCCTTGTTTTTCGCCCTGGCCTTGTTTTTGATGCGCTATGTGGCGCCCGTCGGCATTCTTGTGGTGTTTGCCGCCCAGTTGTGGAAATGAAGCTCAGATGACGACCCATATTCAACGTTCGGCCCTTTTGCCCTATCCGGCGCAGTTTCTGTATGACCTGGTCAACGATGTGGCCCGGTATCCGGAGTTCCTCCCTTGGTGTTCTTCGTCCACGGTGCTGGAGAGCAGCGCCGAACAGATGCGTGCCAGCCTGGAGGTGGCCAAGGGGGGGCTGAGCCAGCACTTCGTCACTCGCAACACCCTGGTGCCGGGTCAGTCGATCGAGATGAATCTGGAGGAGGGGCCGTTCAACCAGCTGCACGGCTTGTGGATATTCAAGCCGCTGGGAGAAAAGGCCTGCAAGATCAGCCTCGACCTGTCGTTCGACTACGCCGGGCCGCTGGTTCGCGCCACCCTGGGGCCGTTGTTCAACCAGGCGGCGAATACCCTGGTGGATGCCTTCTGCCAGCGCGCCAAGCAACTGCATGGCTGAGCCCATGATGCGGATCGAAGTGGTGCATGCCGCGGTCGATCGCCAATTGCTGGTCGAGGTGCAGGTGCCTGAAGGTACGACCCTGCGTGTTGCGCTGCTGGCTTCTGTCCTGGGCGAGCATTTTCCCGAGCTGGACTTGGTAAGCTGTCCGGTCGGGATCTTCGGCAAGCAGGTCAACGACCCGGAGCGGCATGTGCTCCAGGATGGGGAGCGGATCGAGATCTACCGTCCGCTGCTGGCCGACCCCAAGGAAGTGCGGCGCATGCGAGCGGCCAAGGCTGCCCAGGCGCGCAAGCTCGAAGGGTAGCTGCAGGTTGCGACAGGCAATAAAAAAGCCCGGCTAATCCCGGGCTTTTTAGTGGCCGCAGATTTATTGCGGCGAGGTGTCCAGTGGCTCTGGCGTAGGTACTGGAACGGTTTCGACACCATCCACGTCCTTCTGGATCTGGTCCAGCAAGGAGCCAGGCTTGGCCGGTTTCTCGGCCTTGGGCTTCTCGGCGTTTTCGGCTGGAGTGGTAACGGTGTTGCCGTTCTCTTTACCCAGCAGGGCCTCGTCGCGGCTCACGCCAGGCATGAAGTCGCCGGCCAGGCTGACCAGTTGATCGCCTTCATTGAAGATCAGGCTGATGCGTTCCTGCTGGCGTTCGCCACCACCAGGTTGCAGGCTGTAGAGATAATCCCAGCGATTGGCATGGAACGTGTCGGTCAGCAGAGGGTTGCCCATGATAAACCGTACTTGCCGCCGGGTCATTCCAGGGCGCAACTGGTCTATCATGTCCTGCGTCACGACATTGCCCTGCTGGATGTCGATTTTGTAAACCCCGGGGAATGAACAACCGGCGAGTGCGAGCAGTCCCACGAAGGTGAAACTGGTTAGCAAGAGCTTGGTGTTTTGCATCGGTGGGCGACTTCCACTATCTTGGCTGGGACAACGTAAACCCCGATCATACCCGCATTAAGAGAAGCTGCGAAGCAGCATCGGCGAGAAAGCTGACCATGGTTGAAAATAGCGAACTACGTAAAGCCGGCCTTAAAGTGACTCTGCCACGGGTCAAGATTCTACAAATGCTCGATTCCACCGAGCAGCGGCACATGAGCGCTGAAGATGTCTACAAGGCGCTCATGGAGGCTGGTGAAGATGTCGGGTTGGCCACGGTCTACCGTGTACTGACTCAATTCGAAGCCGCCGGACTGGTGGTACGTCATAACTTCGATGGCGGCCATGCTGTATTCGAACTGGCTGACGGCGGCCACCACGACCATATGGTCAATGTGGAGTCTGGCGAAGTGATCGAGTTCTTCGACGAAGAAATCGAGAAGCTTCAGAAGGCGATTGTCGAGAAGCACGGTTTCGAACTGGTAGATCACAATCTTGTGCTGTATGTGCGCAACAAGAAGAAATAAGCTTCCTACGCGACTTTCATAGTCGTGAAACGATCGAAGGCGACCCTAGGGTCGCCTTCGTGTTTTCTAGTATGAAGACTCTTATATAAAGGAAGGGGTCGGGGCTCAGGCCTTGGTGGTCACCACCATCTTTTTGGCATGAGCCAGGGATTCCTTGGTCAGGTCGATGCCGCCCAGCATCCGGGCGATTTCCTCTACTCTTTCGTTTTTACCCAGCTTGGATACCGCGGTGTGGGTCGCGTTGCTGCCGCGCACCTTGTGCACGAACAGATGCTGGTGTCCTTGCGCGGCGACCTGTGGCAAGTGGGTGACGGTCAGTACCTGCCCACGCTCGCCCAGGCGACGCAGCAACTGGCCGACGATCTCGGCGGTCGGCCCGCCAATACCCACGTCGACTTCGTCGAATACCAGGGTCGGGACTCGTGATGTCTGGGCGGTGATGACCTGGATCGCCAGGCTGATGCGTGACAGTTCGCCACCCGAGGCGACCTTGGCCAGGCCTTTGAGGGGCTGGCCGGGGTTGGCGCTGACCAGCAGCTCGACCTGTTCCAGGCCGTGTGGCAGCAGTTCGTCGCCAGCATTGGCTCGTAGTTCGATGGTGAAGCGCCCGCCGGGCATGCCCAGGCGCTGGATCTCCTGCTCCACTGCGTTGGCCAGGCCGGTGGCGGCCTGCTGGCGCAGTTGGCTCAACTCCTGGGCCTTGTCGTGATAATGCCGTGCGAAAGACTGCAGTTCGTCGCCCAGCCGCTCGATGGATTCGTCGTTGGCGTCCAGGGTCTCGATCTCGTCCAGCAAGGTCTGTTGCATCGCGGCCAGTTCGAAGGGCTGGATGCGATGCTTGCGGGCCAAGGTGTAGATGGAGTCGAGACGCTCCTCCAGGTGCTGCAGCCGTGCCGGGTCGGCGTCGAAGTTGTCGACGAAGCGATTCAGTTCCCCTACGGCTTCTTCCACCTGGATCTGGGCGCTGGCCAGCAGGTTGGTAGCCTCAGCCAGGGCTCCTGACGAGCTGCCGATGCTGGTCAGGCGGTTGAGGCTGACGGTCAGGGCGTTGAGTACATTGCCCGAGTCGCTTTCGCTGCACTGTTCTACTACTTGCCGGCAGATGCCCAGCAGGGTTTCGGCGTTGGTCAGGTTCTTGTGTTCCTGCTCCAATTCCTCGAGTTCGTTCTCGCCCAGGCCGAGGTTTGCGAGTTCTTCCAGCTGGTAGCTGAGCAGTTGGTGGCGGGCTCGTTGTTCGTCGCCGGAATTGGACAGGCGCTCCAGCTCCAGGCGGGTCTGGCGCCAGCGTTGTGCGGCAAGCTGCACCTGGCGCGCCAGGTCGGTGGCACCAGCATATTCATCCAGCAGGCGGCGATGGGTATCGGTCTTGAGCAGCGACTGGTGTTCGTGCTGGCTGTGGATGTCGATCAACAGCTCGCCCAGGGCCTTGAGGTCGCCGAGAGGGCAGGGGGTGCCGTTGATGTAGCCGCGGGAGCGGCCTTCGGCGGTGATCACCCGGCGCAGGATGCAGGGGCCGTCGGTGTCCAGGTCGCGCTCGGCCAGCCAGGTGCGGGCTTCTGGTATGTCTCCCAGATCGAAGGTGGCGAGGATGTCGGCCTTGTCCGCGCCCGGTCGCACCACGCCGCTGTCGGCACGATCGCCCAGGGTCAGACCAAGCGCGTCGAGCATGATCGACTTGCCGGCGCCGGTTTCGCCTGTGATGACGCTCATCCCGCGATCCAGTTCCAGGTCCAGGTGTTCGACGATGGCGTAATTATGTACGGACAGGTGCACCAGCATTAAGGCCGCTCCCAAACTAGATGTCTGGTTATTTATACAGTGTTTTGTTTCTGGCTGACAATGCCTTCCCTTAGCTCGATTCGCTTGGCTTTCGTTGCTATTTAGTGCGTTCGGGAATGAGGTTGCCGTGGATTTGTCGGTCCGTGCCGACTTTTGCCATGGTGGCGGGCTTGAACCCGGAAAATGCGTCCCCATATAGCTGGGCAGAAGAGTGGGTTCGGCCCACGGACGATATTGAAAGGAGAATTTCATGGCTGACGAACAGACCCTGGACACGCAAAACCCGGATACCAACCAGGCCCCCGAGGTTGCGGGTGAAGACCTTGCAGCTCGCGTACAAGTGCTCGAAGAGCAGCTGGCTACCGCGCAGGACCAGGCTCTGCGCGTCGCTGCCGATCTGCAGAACGTCCGCCGCCGTGCCGAGCAGGACGTGGAAAAAGCCCACAAGTTCGCTCTAGAGAAGTTTGCCGGCGACCTGCTGCCGGTGATCGATAGCCTGGAGCGCGGCCTGGAGCTGTCCAGCCCGGATGACGAGAGCATTCGTCCGATGCGCGAAGGCATCGAGCTGACCCTCAAGATGTTCCACGACACCCTCAAGCGCTACCAGCTGGAAGCCATCGACCCCCATGGCGAGCCCTTCAACGCTGAACAGCACCAGGCCATGGCCATGCAGGAAAGCGCCGACGTCGAGCCCAACAGCGTTCTCAAGGTGTTCCAGAAGGGTTACCAGCTCAACGGTCGCCTGTTGCGCCCGGCCATGGTCGTGGTCAGCAAGGCTCCAGCACCGGTTTCGCCTTCGATCAACGAGAAGGCTTGAAAACGGCTGTAGAGCCCCCATTTATTAGTCAAGCGTTTAAGTGCTACCGCAGTTTGCCACCACAACTGCGGCATCCAAATCCAAAGTTTCGGGAGAGTTAACATGGGCAAAATCATTGGTATCGACCTGGGGACCACCAACTCGTGCGTTTCCATTCTTGAAAACGGCAACGTAAAAGTTATCGAGAACGCCGAAGGCGCGCGTACCACTCCATCGATCATCGCGTACGCCAACGATGGCGAAATCCTGGTAGGTCAGTCGGCCAAGCGTCAGGCTGTAACCAACCCGCACAACACCCTGTACGCGGTAAAGCGTCTGATCGGTCGCCGCTTCGATGAAGAAGTGGTGCAGAAAGACATCCAGATGGTCCCTTACAAGATCGTCAAGGCCGACAACAGCGACGCCTGGGTCGAAGTGAACGGCCAGAAGATGGCTCCACCACAGATTTCGGCTGAAATCCTGAAGAAAATGAAAAAGACCGCCGAAGACTACCTCGGCGAGTCCGTGACCGAAGCGGTGATCACCGTTCCGGCCTACTTCAACGACAGCCAGCGCCAGGCCACCAAGGATGCCGGTCGCATCGCCGGTCTGGACGTGAAGCGCATCATCAACGAACCAACCGCAGCCGCTCTGGCCTACGGCATGGACAAGGCCAAGGGCGACCACACCGTGATCGTCTATGACCTGGGCGGTGGTACTTTCGACGTTTCGGTGATCGAGATCGCTGAAGTCGACGGCGAGCACCAGTTCGAAGTACTGGCTACCAACGGCGACACCTTCCTGGGTGGCGAAGACTTCGACATCCGCCTGATCGACTACCTGGTAGACGAGTTCAAGAAAGAAAGCGGCATGAACCTCAAGGGTGACCCGCTGGCCATGCAGCGCCTGAAGGAAGCTGCCGAGAAGGCCAAGATCGAGCTGTCCTCGAGCCAGCAGACCGACGTCAACCTGCCGTACATCACTGCAGACGCCACCGGTCCTAAGCACCTGAACGTGAAGATCTCCCGCGCCAAGCTGGAGTCGCTGGTCGAAGACCTGGTTCAGCGCACCATCGAGCCATGCCGTATCGCCCTGAAAGACGCCGGTATCGACGTTGGCTCGATCAACGACGTGATCCTGGTCGGCGGCCAGACCCGTATGCCGCTGGTGCAGAAAGCCGTGACCGATTTCTTCGGCAAGGAAGCTCGCAAGGACGTCAACCCTGATGAAGCCGTTGCCATGGGTGCTGCCATCCAGGGCGCTGTACTGGCCGGTGACGTGAAGGACGTACTGCTGCTGGACGTCAGCCCGCTGACCCTGGGTATCGAAACCATGGGTGGCGTGATGACTGCGCTGATCGAGAAGAACACCACCATTCCGACCAAGAAGTCCCAGGTATTCTCGACTGCCGATGACAACCAGGGCGCGGTGACCATCCACGTACTGCAGGGCGAGCGCAAGCAAGCCGCGCAGAACAAGTCGCTGGGCAAGTTCGACCTGGCCGACATTCCACCGGCTCCACGTGGCGTGCCGCAGATCGAAGTGACCTTCGACATCGACGCTAACGGCATCCTGCATGTAGGTGCCAAGGACAAGGCGACCGGCAAGACCCAGTCGATCGTGATCAAGGCCAACTCTGGCCTGTCGGATGAAGAAATCCAGCAGATGATCCGTGACGCTGAAGCCAACTCGGAAGAAGACCGCAAGTTCGAAGAGCTGGCGACTGCCCGTAACCAGGGCGATGCGCTGGTGCATTCGACTCGCAAGATGGTGGCTGACGCCGGTGACAAGGTGACCGCTGAAGAGAAGGCCGCCATCGAAGCTGCCGTGGTTGCCCTGGAAGCTGCCGTCAAGGGCGACGACAAGGCTGCCATCGAAGCCAAGGTCGAAGAGCTGTCGAAGGTTTCGGCTCCGGTTGCCCAGAAGATGTACGCCGAACAGGCCCAGCCTGCTGAAGGCGCGGCCCCGCACGCCGAGTCCGCCGAAAAGGCCGATGACGTGGTCGATGCCGAGTTCGAAGAAGTGAAAGACAACAAGTAATGGCTTGTTGGTCGGCCGGTTGACTGCCTTCTGGCGGTGACTGGTAGGATGTCGCCGCGCGGGAGCTTGCTCCCGCGTTGGCGTGTCTGGAGTCAGTGAATTTCTAACGGTATGCAACCCTGGTTTGCGTGCTGGCGGTCAGCTTCGAAAGCTCCTGCTTTCCAGCTGCGATGACTGTGATGGTCGATCCGCAACCGGGTCGGCTTCCAAGACCAGGATCGTTGAATTGACGTGAGTTGGGTCCGGGCCTGTAGAGGGGCTCAGCGAGTTTGGCGGAGCTCAGGAGGGGTTTGCCGGACGTCCTTAAGAGTGCAAAGACTTATGGCAAAGCGTGACTATTACGAAGTGTTGGGTGTGGAGCGTGGCTCCAGCGAAGCGGAGCTGAAGAAGGCTTATCGTCGCCTGGCGATGAAGCACCACCCGGACCGTAATCCCGGCGACAAAGCGTCGGAAGATCTGTTCAAAGAGGCCAATGAGGCCTATGAAGTGCTGTCCGACTCCAGCAAGCGCGCAGCCTATGATCAGTATGGCCATGCCGGTGTGGATCCGAGCATGGGTGGCGGCGGTGCCGGTTTCGGCGGGCAAAACTTCTCCGATATCTTCGGCGATGTGTTCAGCGACTTCTTCGGTGGCGGCCGCGGCAGCTCGCGCGGCGGCGCCCAGCGTGGCAGCGACCTGCGCTACACCCTGGAGCTGAACCTGGAAGAAGCGGTGCGCGGTACCACGGTCAATATCCGTGTGCCGACACTGGTCAATTGCAAGCCGTGCGATGGTTCGGGTGCCAAGAAGGGGTCGTCGCCGGTCACTTGCCCAACCTGTGGCGGTATTGGCCAGGTGCGGATGCAGCAGGGCTTCTTCTCGGTGCAGCAAACCTGCCCGCGCTGCCATGGCCAGGGCAAGATCATTTCCGATCCGTGCGAGTCGTGCCACGGCGAAGGTCGGGTCGAAGAGTACAAGACCCTGTCGGTGAAGGTGCCGGCTGGTGTCGATACCGGCGACCGTATCCGCCTGTCGGGTGAGGGCGAAGCCGGGACCCAGGGTGGTCCGACCGGCGATCTGTATGTGGTGATCAATGTGCGCGAGCACGCGATCTTCCAGCGCGATGGCAAGCATCTGTTCTGTGAAGTGCCGATCAGTTTTGCCGATGCGGCCTTGGGTGGCGAGCTGGAGATTCCGACCCTGGATGGCCGGGTCAAGCTGAAGATCCCTGAGGGTACCCAGACCGGCAAGCAATTCCGGGTGCGTGGTAAGGGCGTGGCACCGGTGCGCGGTGGTGGTGCCGGCGACCTGATGTGCCGGGTTGCGGTGGAAACCCCGGTCAACCTGAGTCGTCGTCAGCGTGAGTTGCTGGAAGAGCTGCGCGGCTCGCTGGAAGGCGATAACTCGCATTCGCCCAAGACCGCTGGCTGGTTCGAGGGCGTCAAGCGCTTCTTCGGCGACCTGTAAGGAGTAAGGCATGCGACGTATAGCTGTGATGGGCGCCGCCGGGCGCATGGGCAAGACCCTGGTCGAGGCCGTGCAGTTGCGCTCGCCGCTCTCCGGCCTGACGGCCGCCATCGTGCGTCCGGGCAGTTCGCTGGTCGGGGCGGATGCTGGTGAGTTGGCATCCCTGGGGCGCCTGGGTGTGCCGATGTCCGACAGCCTGGACAAAGTGGTCGACGAGTTCGATGTGCTGATCGACTTCACCCTGCCCGAGGTGATGCTCAAGAACCTGGCGTTTTGCCGCAAGGCCGGCAAGGCCATGGTGATCGGCACCACGGGTTTGGGGGTCAAGGAAAAACAACTGTTGGCGGAAGCGGGCAAGGAAATCCCGATCGTCTTTGCAGCCAACTTCAGCGTCGGTGTGAACCTGTCGCTGAAGCTGCTGGACATGGCGGCCCGGGTGCTGGGCGATGATGCGGACATCGAGATCATCGAGGCTCATCACCGGCACAAGATCGATGCGCCGTCGGGCACTGCCCTGCGCATGGGTGAGGTGATTGCCAGCGCTCTGGGGCGCGATCTGCAGCAGGTCGCGGTGTATGGGCGTGAGGGTCACACTGGGGCTCGCGAGCGTGAAACCATCGGCTTTGCGACAGTGCGCGGTGGTGACGTGGTGGGCGATCACACCGTGCTGTTCGCCACCGAGGGCGAGCGCCTGGAGATCACCCACAAGGCCTCCAGTCGGATGACCTTCGCCAAGGGGGCGGTGCGTGCGGCCTTGTGGTTGGATAGTCGTGAGCCTGGGTTGTACGACATGCAGGACGTGCTGGACCTGCGTTGAGATGTATCCGGAGCGGTGTCGGGCCTCGAGCTCGGCTCCGCTCCAGGCCGCCAAGCGATTTCCTGTCGCATTCTCCAGCCTTTGAGGCTCATTAGCGGTGGACCGAAAAAGCATTTTTCTGTAAGCTACAGCTTTAGTGTGTCCACTAAAAGCGCGCAGATAATTCGGTGAAGAAGCGGGGTGACGTGTCCAAACGTCATTCCGCTTTTTTGCAACCTGCGATCGCCCCTTCAGGCTCTATATACGGGAGGTCTCTTGACTAAGCCAGCCATACTCGCCCTTGCTGATGGCAGCATTTTTCGCGGCGAAGCCATTGGAGCCGACGGTCAAACCGTTGGTGAGGTGGTGTTTAACACCGCAATGACCGGCTATCAGGAAATCCTTACCGATCCTTCCTACGCCCAGCAAATCGTTACCCTGACCTACCCTCATATCGGCAATACCGGCACCACGCCGGAAGATGCCGAGTCCGATCGCGTCTGGTCGGCCGGCCTGGTCATTCGCGACCTGCCCCTAGTGGCCAGCAACTGGCGTAACACCCTGTCCCTGTCCGATTACCTGAAAGCCAACAACGTGGTGGCAATCGCCGGTATCGATACCCGTCGCCTGACCCGCATCCTGCGTGAGAAAGGTGCACAGGACGGCTGCATCATGGCGGGCGACAATATTTCCGAGGAAGCCGCCATCGCCGCAGCGCGTGGCTTCCCGGGCCTGAAGGGCATGGACCTGGCGAAAGTCGTCAGCACCAAGCAGAGCTACGAATGGCGTTCGACTGTCTGGGACCTGAAGACCGACAGCCATGCCACTATCGATGCCTCAGAACTGCCTTACCACGTGGTTGCCTATGACTACGGGGTCAAGCTGAACATCCTGCGCATGCTGGTAGAGCGCGGTTGCCGCGTCACCGTGGTGCCGGCCCAGACGCCGGCGAGCGACGTGCTTGCACTCAACCCTGATGGCGTGTTCCTGTCCAACGGCCCTGGCGATCCCGAGCCTTGCGACTACGCGATCAAGGCGATCAAGGAAGTCCTGGAGACCGAGATCCCGGTGTTCGGTATCTGCCTGGGCCACCAACTGCTGGCCCTGGCTTCCGGTGCCAAGACCGTGAAGATGGGCCACGGTCACCACGGTGCCAACCACCCGGTCCAGGACCTGGATATCGGCGTGGTGATGATCACCAGCCAGAACCACGGTTTCGCGGTGGACGAAACTACCCTGCCGGATAACGTCCGGGCGATCCACAAGTCGCTGTTCGACGGCACCCTGCAGGGTATCGAGCGTACCGACAAGAGCGCGTTCAGCTTCCAGGGCCACCCTGAGGCCAGCCCTGGCCCGAACGATGTGGCGCCGCTGTTCGACCGCTTCATCAACGAGATGGCCAAGCGACGCTAAGCGCTCGCCTTGAAAGTGTAGCGAGACGCGCCCGAGGGCGGCCCCGGTGAACCGGTGGAGTCCCCTCAGGCGCCTCAGAGAATGTTCAAGACGGCTTGCCGACTGACCTGCGGATTTGAGTGACAACCATGCCAAAACGTACAGACATTAAAAGCATCCTGATTCTCGGCGCTGGCCCGATCGTGATCGGCCAGGCCTGCGAGTTCGACTATTCCGGCGCCCAGGCCTGCAAGGCCCTGCGCGAAGAAGGTTTCCGCGTCATCCTGGTGAACTCCAACCCGGCCACCATCATGACCGACCCGGCCATGGCCGATGCCACCTACATCGAGCCGATCAAATGGCAATCGGTGGCCAAGATCATCGAGAAGGAGCGTCCTGACGCCCTGCTGCCGACCATGGGTGGCCAGACCGCGCTGAACTGCGCCCTGGACCTGGAGCGCGAAGGCGTCCTGGAGAAATTCGGTGTGGAAATGATCGGCGCCAACGCCGATACCATCGACAAGGCCGAAGATCGCTCGCGTTTTGACAAGGCGATGAAGGCCATCGGCCTGGAGTGCCCGCGCTCCGGTATCGCTCACAGCATGGAGGAGGCCAATGCAGTCCTCGACAAGCTGGGCTTCCCTTGCATCATTCGTCCGTCCTTCACCATGGGCGGCACCGGTGGTGGCATTGCCTACAACCGTGAAGAGTTCGAAGAAATCTGCGCCCGTGGCCTGGACTTGTCACCAACCAAGGAGCTGCTGATCGACGAATCGCTGATCGGCTGGAAGGAATACGAGATGGAGGTGGTCCGTGACAAGAAGGACAACTGCATCATCGTCTGCTCCATCGAGAACTTCGATCCGATGGGTGTGCACACCGGCGACTCGATCACCGTCGCTCCGGCCCAGACCCTGACCGACAAGGAATACCAGATCATGCGCAACGCCTCGCTGGCGGTGCTGCGTGAAATCGGCGTCGAGACCGGTGGTTCCAACGTGCAGTTCGGTATCTGCCCGAACACTGGCCGCATGGTCGTGATCGAGATGAACCCGCGGGTATCGCGTTCCTCGGCCCTGGCTTCCAAGGCTACCGGCTTCCCCATCGCCAAGATCGCCGCCAAGCTGGCTGTCGGCTACACCCTCGACGAGTTGCAGAACGACATCACCGGTGGTCGTACCCCCGCGTCTTTCGAGCCTTCGATCGACTATGTGGTAACCAAGCTGCCGCGATTCGCTTTCGAGAAGTTTCCGAAAGCCGACGCCCGCCTGACCACGCAGATGAAATCCGTGGGTGAAGTCATGGCCATCGGCCGTACCTTCCAGGAATCGCTGCAGAAAGCCCTGCGTGGCCTGGAAGTCGGTGTTTGCGGCCTGGATCCCAAGGTCGACCTGGCCAGCCCCGAGGCTGCCGCCATCCTCAAGCGCGAACTGACCGTTCCGGGTGCTGAGCGTATCTGGTATGTGGCCGACGCCCTGCGCTCGGGTATGAGCTGCGACGAAATCTACGCCCTGACCGGTATCGATCACTGGTTCCTGGTGCAGATGGAAGACCTGATCAAGGAAGAAGAGAAGGTCAAGACCCTGGGCCTGGCCAACATCGACAAGGCGCTGATGCTGCGCCTCAAGCGCAAGGGCTTCTCGGACCAGCGGCTGGCCAAGTTGCTGGGTATCACCGACAAGAACCTGCGTCGTCACCGCCACAAGCTGGAAGTGTTCCCGGTCTACAAGCGTGTCGACACCTGTGCGGCCGAGTTCGCCACCGACACTGCGTACCTTTACTCGACCTACGAGGAAGAGTGCGAGGCCAATCCGTCGACCCGCGACAAGATCATGATCCTGGGCGGCGGTCCGAACCGTATCGGCCAGGGCATCGAGTTCGACTACTGCTGTGTGCACGCGGCGCTGGCCCTGCGCGAAGACGGTTACGAGACCATCATGGTCAACTGCAACCCGGAAACCGTTTCCACTGACTACGACACCTCTGATCGCCTGTATTTCGAGCCACTGACCCTGGAAGACGTGCTGGAAGTCGTGCGGGTCGAGAAGCCGAAGGGCGTGATCGTCCACTACGGCGGCCAGACTCCGTTGAAGCTGGCTCGTGCCCTGGAAGAGGCCGGCGTGCCGATCATCGGCACCAGCCCTGACGCCATCGACCGCGCGGAGGATCGCGAGCGCTTCCAGCAGATGGTTCAGCGCCTGAACCTGCTGCAGCCGCCGAACGCCACCGTGCGCAGCGAAGACGAGGCCATCCGTGCCGCTGGTACCATCGGCTATCCGCTGGTGGTTCGTCCGTCCTACGTGCTGGGCGGTCGCGCCATGGAGATCGTCTACGAGTTGGACGAGCTCAAGCGCTACCTGCGTGAAGCGGTACAGGTGTCCAACGACAGCCCGGTGCTGCTCGACCACTTCCTCAACTGCGCCATCGAGATGGACGTGGATGCGGTCTGCGACGGCACCGACGTGGTAATCGGCGCGATCATGCAGCACATCGAACAAGCAGGTGTTCATTCCGGTGACTCCGCCTGCTCGTTGCCACCTTACTCGCTGAGCAAGGAAGTGCAGGACGAAGTCCGCGTACAGGTCAAGAAGATGGCCCTGGAGCTGGGTGTGGTCGGCCTGATGAACGTGCAGCTGGCACTGCAGGGCGACAAGATCTACGTGATCGAGGTCAACCCGCGCGCCTCGCGTACCGTGCCCTTCGTTTCCAAATGCATCGGCACCTCTCTGGCGATGATCGCGGCCCGTGTCATGGCTGGTAAGTCGCTGAAAGAGCTGGGCTTCACTCAGGAAATCATTCCGAACTTCTATAGCGTCAAGGAAGCGGTGTTCCCGTTTGCCAAGTTCCCGGGTGTCGACCCGATCCTCGGCCCGGAAATGAAGTCCACCGGCGAAGTGATGGGTGTGGGCGATACCTTCGGCGAAGCCTTCGCCAAGGCCCAGATGGGCGCCAGCGAGGTTCTGCCTACCGGCGGTACTGCGTTCATCAGCGTACGGGATGACGACAAGCCCCTGGTTGCAGGCGTGGCTCGTGATCTGATCAACTTGGGCTTCGAAGTAGTGGCCACTGCGGGCACTGCCAAGGTGATCGAGGCAGCCGGTCTGAAAGTGCGTCGTGTGAACAAGGTGACTGAAGGTCGTCCGCATGTGGTCGATATGATCAAGAACGACGAAGTAACCCTGATCATCAACACCACTGAAGGTCGTCAATCGATCGCTGACTCCTACTCCATTCGTCGTAACGCCTTGCAGCACAAGATCTACTGCACCACTACGATCGCTGCTGGCGAAGCTATCTGCGAAGCGTTGAAGTTCGGTCCTGAAAAAACCGTGCGTCGCTTGCAGGATCTACACGCAGGATTGAAGGCATGAACAAATACCCTATGACCGTCCAGGGCGCTCGCGCCCTGGAAGAAGAGCATGCTCACCTGACCAAGGTCGTGCGTCCGAAGCTCAGCCAGGACATCGGCACGGCCCGCGAGCTGGGTGACCTGAAGGAAAACGCCGAATACCATGCTGCGCGCGAGCAGCAGGGTATGGTCGAGGCGCGGATCCGCGATATCGAAGGCCGCCTGCAGAACTCGGTGGTCATCGATGTCACGACCATCGCTCATACTGGCAAGGTGATCTTTGGCACCACGGTGGAGATCGCCAACGTCGAGACCGACGAAAGCGTGACCTACCAGATCGTTGGTGAGGACGAGGCTGATATCAAGCTCGGCAAGATCTCCGTTGCTTCGCCAATCGCCCGTGCCCTGATCGCCAAGGAAGAAGGTGATGTGGTTGCGGTCACAACGCCTGGTGGCGTTATCGAGTATGAGATTGTCGAAGTTCGTCACATCTGAAAGAAGGCGCCCGCTGCATGCGGGCGCCATGCTTTGGCAGCTGACCCAGATGTTGTGGGTCGGCGGCTTGTGGCTACTGCATCTTGGGCTGCTGCCAGCTCTTGGGCAGATTGGCCTTGCGCCGTTGTTGATCGAGGAGATCTCGACGCTGCTCAGTGCGCTGCTGGTGGGTTTTTCAGCGGTATGCCTGGTCCTTCAGACGTTGGTGTTGATCCAGTCCGAGGGAGTGCAGAGCTTGTGGCGGGACATTCGGGGGCAACTGCTGTTGATGGCGACGTATGCATGTGCGATGTATTTCGCTGTGCACATACTGTTGCCTGAGTCTCAGCGCTGGCAGCTGTTCAGCTATCTGATCCTGGGATTTTCCGGTTTGCTGCTGGTCTTGCAACCGGTGCCGGGATGGGGTGGCAGGGTGCGACAAGCACACCCTTGACCCGGGTCGACGTCAGTTGAAGCGATGGACGTTCGACAGTTGCTTGTTTACCTTGGCGTTTTTGCGGTAGATCAACGCCATTTTACCGATGGATTGCACCAGGTCCGCCTTGCCGGCCTTGCACAGTTCGGTAATGGCTTCCTGGCGCGACTCGCGCTCGAGGATGTTGAGCTTGATCTTGATCAGCTCGTGATCGCTCAAGGCGCGTTCAAGTTCGGCTAGTACACCTTCGGTCAAACCGTTATCAGCCACAGTCAATACTGGTTTCAGATGGTGGCCAATGGATTTGAACTGTTTCTTCTGCTCTTGAGTGAGCGGCATAATCTGACCCCTGCGTCTGATCTTGAAAAAAAGCGGCGGCCAGTTTACCCGAGCGAGTCCGGGACCGCCCAGTTAATCACGACGCGTTTTATTTTTGAGGTGGCCCGTGGCCCGTTCCAAGACTAGCCATAACTGGCTGAAAGAACATTTCAACGACCCATTCGTCAAAATGGCGCAAAAAGACGGGTACCGTTCCCGTGCCAGCTATAAGTTGCTGGAAATCCAGGAAAAGGATCGCCTGATCCGTCCGGGCATGAGTGTTATCGACCTGGGGGCGGCTCCTGGGGGCTGGTCGCAGGTGACCAGTCGTCTGATTGGTGGCCAGGGGCGCTTGATCGCTTCCGATATCCTGGAAATGGACAGTATCCCCGATGTGACCTTCATTCAGGGCGACTTCACTGAAGACGAAGTGTTCGCGCGGATTCTTGAAGCTGTAGGAAATTCCGAGGTCGACCTTGTGATTTCCGACATGGCCCCCAATATGAGTGGATTACCAGCCGTAGATATGCCGCGAGCGATGTTCCTGTGCGAGCTGGCATTGGATCTTGCCGGTCGGGTGCTGCGTCCGGGTGGCGATTTCCTGATCAAGATCTTCCAGGGAGAAGGTTTCGATGAGTTCCACAAGAGTGTCCGGCAGATGTTCGAGAAAGTGCAGATGCGCAAGCCGACATCTTCTCGTGATCGCTCTAGGGAACAGTACCTGCTGGGGCGTGGCTTTCGTGGTCGCGCCGAGTAAATGAAGGTTTTGGGCGGGGTGATAGGATTTTCGTATTTCGCCCCGTTGGATTAAGCGAATATTGTGTAGTCTAGGTTTCACATAGGGTTACAGACGGCGCCTGCCAGAGCTGTAGGTAATGTAGTAAGTTAGGCCGGTGAATATCATGCGAAGCGCGCGCCAGTAGCGGAGCTTGCTTCAGAGGGTAGTTAATTGAACGACATGGCAAAGAATCTGATCCTTTGGTTGATCATCGCGGCTGTCCTGGTGACGGTGATGAACAACTTCTCCAGCCCTAACGAGCCGCAGACCCTCAACTATTCCGACTTTATTCAACAAGTTAAGGATGGCAAGGTCGAGCGAGTTGCCGTTGACGGTTATGTGATCACCGGCAAGCGCAATGATGGCGACAGCTTCAAGACCATCCGTCCCGCGATCCAGGACAACGGTCTGATCGGCGACCTGGTGGATAACCATGTAGTGGTCGAAGGCAAGCAGCCTGAGCAGCAGAGCATCTGGACACAGTTGCTGGTGGCCAGCTTCCCGATTCTGGTGATCATCGCGGTCTTCATGTTCTTCATGCGCCAGATGCAAGGTGGCGCTGGCGGCAAGGGTGGGCCGATGAGCTTCGGCAAGAGCAAGGCTCGCCTGCTGTCCGAGGATCAGGTGAAAACTACCCTGGCTGACGTCGCCGGTTGCGACGAGGCCAAGGAAGAAGTTGGTGAGTTGGTTGAATTCCTGCGTGATCCGGGCAAGTTCCAGCGCTTGGGTGGTCGTATTCCTCGTGGCGTGCTGATGGTCGGTCCGCCAGGTACTGGTAAGACTTTGCTGGCCAAGGCTATTGCCGGTGAAGCGAAGGTACCGTTCTTCACTATTTCCGGTTCCGATTTCGTCGAGATGTTCGTCGGTGTGGGTGCCAGCCGTGTTCGCGATATGTTCGAACAGGCCAAGAAACATGCTCCCTGCATCATTTTCATCGATGAGATCGATGCTGTCGGTCGTCACCGTGGTGCCGGCATGGGCGGCGGTCATGATGAGCGCGAGCAGACTCTCAACCAGTTGCTGGTGGAGATGGATGGTTTCGAAATGAATGACGGCATCATCGTGATCGCCGCCACTAACCGTCCTGATGTACTGGACCCTGCGCTGTTGCGTCCTGGTCGTTTCGACCGCCAGGTAGTGGTCGGCCTGCCGGACATTCGTGGCCGTGAGCAGATCCTCAAGGTTCACATGCGCAAGGTGCCGATGGGCGACGACGTTGCTCCTGCAGTGATCGCGCGCGGTACCCCGGGCTTCTCCGGTGCCGACCTGGCCAACCTGGTCAACGAGGCTTCGTTGTTCGCTGCGCGTGGTGGCAAGCGCATCGTCGAGATGAAGGAGTTCGAACTGGCCAAGGACAAGATCATGATGGGCGCCGAGCGCAAATCGATGGTCATGTCCGAGAAAGAAAAGCAGAACACCGCCTACCACGAAGCTGGTCATGCCATCGTCGGTCGAGTAGTGCCTGAGCATGATCCGGTCTACAAAGTCTCAATCATCCCTCGTGGTCGGGCTCTGGGCGTCACCATGTTCCTGCCGGAAGAGGATCGCTACAGCCTGTCCAAGCGCGCCCTGATCAGCCAGATCTGCTCGCTTTACGGTGGTCGTATCGCCGAGGAGATGACCCTGGGCTTTGATGGCGTGACCACCGGTGCCTCGAACGACATCATGCGGGCCAGTCAGATTGCCCGGAACATGGTGACCAAATGGGGGCTTTCCGAGAAGCTGGGGCCGCTGATGTATGCGGAGGAAGAAGGCGAAGTGTTCCTGGGTCGTAGCGCGGCTAGCCAGCATGCCAGTCTGTCTGCTGAAACGGCGAAGCTGATCGACTCCGAAGTTCGCAGCATCATCGATCAGTGCTATGGCACTGCCAAGCAAATCCTTACTGATAACCGCGACAAGCTCGATGCCATGGCAGACGCCTTGATGAAGTACGAGACCATCGATGCCGATCAGATCGACGACATCATGGCCGGGCGCACTCCACGTGAACCTCGTGACTGGGAAGGTGGCTCGGGTACTACGCCTCCAGTGGTGCAGAACGAGCGTCCGGAAACACCTATCGGTGGCCCTGCCGCCGATCACTAAGGTTCTAAATGACTTCTGTTTCTTCCTCCACCCGGTTGCCTTGCGGCAACCGGGTTCTTGATTTGGCCCGTGCGCATGTCATGGGTATCTTGAATGTCACTCCCGATTCCTTTTCCGACGGCGGCCGGTTCAACCAGCTGGATGTGGCTTTGCGCCATGCCGAAGCTATGGTTGCGGCCGGTGCTACGCTGATCGATATAGGCGGAGAGTCGACTCGCCCAGGAGCGCGGGCGGTATCGCCGCTGGAAGAGTTGGAGAGAGTGGCGCCAGTGGTCGAGCGAATAGGCCGCGAACTGGACGTGATCATTTCTGTTGATACTTCGACGCCAGCTGTCATGCGGGAGACCGCGCGGCTTGGTGCTGGGTTGATCAATGATGTGCGCTCGCTTCGTCGTGACGGCGCTCTGGATGCCGCCGCCGCCAGTGGCTTGCCCGTATGCCTGATGCATATGCTCGGTGAGCCAGGGGATATGCAGGACAGTCCGCACTATCAGGATGTGACTCGTGAAGTGGGAGCATTCCTGGCTGAGCGCATGGGCGCCTGTGCGGCCGCAGGAATCGATGCGCAGCGGATCATCCTCGATCCTGGTTTTGGTTTCGCCAAGACCCTGCAGCACAATCTGAGTCTGTTCAAGCACATGGAGGCCCTGCACTCCCTGGGGCGGCCGCTATTGGTGGGCGTCTCGCGCAAGAGCATGATCGGCCAGACCCTTGAGCGTCCCGTAGGCGAACGGCTGCATGGCAGCCTGGCATTGGCTGCGCTGGCCGTGGCCAAGGGAGCGAAAATTATCCGCGTCCATGATGTCGCCGAGACCGTGGATGTAGTGCGAATGATTACGGCTGTGGAATCCGCCGAATAAGAATGATGGAGTACCTATGACTAAAAAATACTTTGGCACCGACGGCATTCGTGGCCGTGTGGGCGAATACCCAATTACTCCTGATTTCATGCTCAAGCTCGGATGGGCGGCCGGCATGGCTTTTCGCAGCATGGGCGCTTGCCGGGTTCTGGTGGGCAAGGACACGCGAATTTCCGGCTACATGTTCGAATCGGCTCTGGAGGCCGGGCTGTCGGCGGCTGGTGCTGATGTCATGCTGCTCGGGCCTATGCCGACCCCGGCGATTGCCTATCTGACGCGTACTTTCCACGCGGAAGCGGGCATCGTCATCAGTGCGTCGCATAACCCCCACGACGACAATGGCATCAAGTTCTTCTCGGGAGAGGGCACCAAGCTGCCTGATGAAGTCGAACTGATGATCGAGGAATTGTTGGAGGCGCCCATGACCGTGGTGGAGTCCAGCAAGCTCGGCAAGGTGTCGCGAATCAATGATGCCTCGGGACGCTACATCGAATTCTGCAAGAGCAGTGTTCCCTCCAGTACCAGCTTTGCGGGCCTGAAGATCGTTCTCGACTGCGCCCATGGTGCCACCTACAAGGTCGCGCCGAGCGTGTTCCGCGAGCTGGGGGCCCAGGTCACCGTGCTGTCGGCACAGCCCAATGGTTTGAATATCAACGAGAACTGCGGCTCGACCCATATGGCGCAGTTGCAGGCTGCGGTCCTGGCTGAACATGCCGACCTGGGTATCGCCTTCGATGGTGACGGTGACCGAGTGCTGATGGTCGACCAGACGGGGGCGATCGTCGACGGCGACGAATTGCTGTTCATCATCGCTCGCGACCTGCATGAGCGCGGCAAGCTACACGGTGGGGTGGTCGGAACCCTCATGAGTAACCTGGGCCTGGAATTGGCCTTGGCGGATCTGGGTATTCCTTTTGTCCGTGCCAATGTCGGTGACCGCTATGTGATTGCTGAGTTGCTGGAGCGCAACTGGCTGGTGGGTGGCGAGAACTCCGGGCACATTGTGTGTTTCCGTCATGCCACCACGGGCGATGCGATTATCGCTGCACTGCAGGTGCTGATGGCGCTCAAGGCTCGTGGCGAAAGCCTGGCCCAGTGCCGGCAGGGGCTGCGCAAATGTCCACAGGTTCTGGTCAACGTACGTTTCGGTGGTGGTGATAGCCCCGTCGAGCACCCTGCGGTGAAGGAAGCTTGTGAGCGAGTGACTGCCGCGATGGCGGGACGTGGACGGGTCCTGCTGCGCAAGTCCGGAACAGAGCCTCTGGTGCGGGTCATGGTCGAAGGTGACGATGAAATCCAGGTTCGTGCCTATGCCGATGAGCTGGCAAAACTGGTTGCTGAAGTTTCTGGCTGATTTCAGCTTGCCAGTGGTGTTTTGGTTGGGTAACATCTGCGCCCACTTTGACCGACGAGGTAAAGCATGCGTCGCCCTATGGTAGCTGGTAACTGGAAGATGCACGGTACCCGCGCCAGCGTCGCTGAGCTGATCAATGGCCTTCGTCATCTGGCCTTGCCAAGCGGTGTTGATGTTGCGGTGTTCCCGCCTTGCTTGTACATCAATCAGGTGATTGATGGCTTGAAAGGCAAGTCGATCATGGTCGGCGCGCAGAACTCCGCGGTAGAGCCGATGCAGGGTGCGTTGACGGGCGAGATCGCCCCGAGTCAATTAGTGGATGCAGGTTGTTCCCTGGTATTGGTTGGGCACTCCGAGCGCCGTCAGATGATGGGCGAGCGTGATGTGACTCTCAATCGCAAGTTCGCAGCAGCGCAGGCCTGTGGTTTGAAGCCGGTTCTGTGTGTAGGGGAGACCCTGGAGCAGCGCGAAGCCGGGAAGACTCTTGAGGTTGTCGGGCGTCAGCTGGGCAGCATCATCGAAGAGTTGGGTGTTGGTGCGTTTGCCAATGCTGTTATCGCTTACGAGCCGGTCTGGGCCATTGGCACCGGGCTGACGGCAACACCGCAGCAAGCTCAGGATGTGCATGCAGCCATCCGCGCGCAGCTGGCGGCAGAGAATTCTGAAGTGGCACGAGGTGTGCGGCTTCTATACGGCGGCAGCGTGAAAGCGGCCAATGCGGTCGAACTGTTCGGCATGCCGGATATCGATGGGGGGCTCATTGGTGGGGCTTCCCTGAATGCAGATGAGTTCGGTGCGATTTGTCGCGCCGCGGGAAACTGAAAAAATGCTGGAAACAGTCGTAGTCGTTTTTCATCTGCTGGGCGCCTTGGGCGTAGTCGCTCTGGTTTTGCTGCAGCAGGGTAAAGGTGCGGAAGCTGGCGCGTCTTTCGGTGCAGGTGCTTCAAATACTGTGTTCGGAAGCCAAGGTTCCTCTACCTTTCTTAGTAAGTTTACTGCTATACTTGCCGCCGGTTTCTTCATAACCAGCTTGGGGTTAGGTTACTTTGCTAAAGAGAAAGCTCACCAGCTGACTCAAGCAGGTCTACCGGATCCAGCAGTATTAGAAGTACCAAAGCAAAAGCCGGCTTCTGATGATGTCCCGGTGCTTCAAGAGCAAAAGTCGGCTAATAGTGCGACTGACGTACCTCCAGCTCCAGAGCAGAAGTAAGAAGAGTTTCAAGCAGTAACGTAGTCTATGCCGAGGTGGTGGAATTGGTAGACACGCAACCTTGAGGTGGTTGTGCCCATAGGGTGTAGGGGTTCGAGTCCCCTTCTCGGTACCAATTATCAGGAGAGCCCGCTGTTGCGGGCTTTCTTGTAGGCGGAAGGTTACATTGACCCAAAATTGGATCAGTCGTATACTTCCGCCCCAGCTTTGACGCGGGGTGGAGCAGTCTGGTAGCTCGTCGGGCTCATAACCCGAAGGTCGTCGGTTCAAATCCGGCCCCCGCAACCAGTTTTAGCAGAGCCCCTTTTCAGGGGCTTTTTGTTAGCTGGACACTTTATAGCGCCGCTGTTCAACGGCGTTTCCGGGATGGGCGTTTCGCCCATTTTTTATTTGCACAAGCATGCACGAGGGGGTTCAGGTGTCGAGCAAGCTAGAACAGTTGCAGGCCTTGTTGGCCCCGGTGGTCGTGGCCCTTGGCTATGAATGCTGGGGTATCGAGTTTTCGGCTCAGGGCCGCCATTCATTGTTGCGCGTTTATATCGATAAAGAAGGCGGTGTGCTGGTGGACGACTGTGCCATCGTCAGCCGCCAGCTCAGCGGTGTCCTGGACGTTGAAGATCCAATTTCCGTTGAATACACCCTTGAAGTTTCCTCTCCTGGCATGGAACGCCCACTGTTCACCCTTGAACAGTTTGCCAAGTATGTCGGTGAGCAAGTGAAGATCAAGCTGCGCTCGCCCTTCGAAGGTCGGCGTAATTTCCAGGGCCTTCTCCGCGGGGTGGAGGAGCAGGATGTAGTGGTGCAGGTAGATAACCACGAGTTCCTGTTGCCGATCGATATGATCGACAAGGCCAACATTATTCCCAGTTTTGACTGAGACGCGGATCCCGCGGATCCAATGGCTTGCGAAAGGCGAGGCGTACGATGAGCAAAGAAGTACTGCTGGTTGTTGAGTCGGTATCCAATGAAAAGGGTGTACCGGCAAGCGTGATTTTTGAAGCGCTGGAGCTGGCCCTGGCCACTGCTACCAAGAAGCGTTTTGAAGACGAAGTGGACCTGCGTGTGGATATCAACCGCCACACCGGTTCCTATGAAACTTTCCGTCGCTGGACTGTGGTCGAAGAAGCCGACCTGGATGATCCGGCGGTGGAGATCTGGCCGAGCAAGGCCCACGAGACTCATCCCGATGCCAAGGTCGGTGATGTGATCGAGGAAAAGATCGAATCCATCGAGTTCGGCCGCATCGCTGCCCAGACCGCTAAGCAGGTCATCGTGCAGAAGGTTCGCGAAGCCGAGCGCGCACAGGTGGTGGATGCCTACCGCGAGCGCCTGGGCGAGATCATCTCCGGCACCGTCAAGAAGGTGACCCGGGACAACGTGATCGTCGACCTGGGCAACAACGCCGAGGCGTTGCTGGCTCGTGAAGACATCATCTCCCGTGAGACTTTCCGGGTTGGCGTGCGCCTGCGCGCGCTGCTCAAGGAAATCCGCACCGAGAACCGCGGCCCGCAGCTGATCCTGTCGCGTACCGCTCCGGAAATGCTGATCGAGCTGTTCCGTATCGAAGTGCCGGAAATCGCCGAGGGCCTGATCGAAGTCATGGCCGCTTCCCGTGATCCGGGTTCGCGGGCCAAGATCGCCGTTCGCTCCAAGGACAAGCGCATCGACCCGCAGGGCGCGTGCATCGGTATGCGCGGTTCGCGCGTCCAGGCCGTTTCCGGCGAATTGGGCGGTGAGCGCGTAGACATCGTACTGTGGGACGAGAACCCGGCGCAGTTCGTGATCAACGCCATGTCGCCGGCCGAAGTAGCGGCCATCATCGTCGACGAAGATGCCCACGCCATGGACATCGCCGTTGGCGCTGACAACTTGGCCCAAGCCATTGGCCGCGGCGGTCAGAACGTGCGCCTGGCTAGCCAGTTGACTGGCTGGACCCTGAATGTGATGACCGAATCGGACATCCAGGCCAAGCAGCAAGCAGAAACCGGCGACATCCTGCGCAATTTCATCGACGAGCTGGAAGTCGATGAAGAGCTGGCGCAGGTTCTGGTTGATGAAGGCTTCACCAGCCTGGAAGAGATTGCCTACGTACCGTTGGAAGAAATGCTCAACATCGACGGCTTTGACGAAGACATCGTCAACGAGCTTCGCGCTCGCGCCAAGGACCGTTTGTTGACTAAAGCCATCGCTACTGAGGAAAAGCTGGCAGACGCCCATCCGGCCGAAGACCTGCTCTCGCTTGAGGGTATGGACAAGGATTTGGCGATGGAACTGGCGGTGCGCGGCGTAGTTACCCGCGAAGACCTGGCCGAGCAGTCTATTGACGACCTGCTCGACATCGACGGCATCGACGATGATCGTGCCGGCAAGTTGATCATGGCCGCCCGAGCCCATTGGTTCGAGTAATAGGCGCGGCCTGAGGAGAGAAGTGCATGACGCAAGTCACGGTGAAACAACTGGCCGATGAGGTCAAAACACCGGTAGAGCGCCTGCTGCAGCAGATGCGTGAGGCAGGTCTGCCGCACACCGCCGCCGAGGAACATGTGAGCGACAGCGAGAAACAATCGCTGCTGACTCACCTGAAAAGCAGCCACAAGGCGAAAGTGGAAGAACCGCGCAAGATCACTTTGCAGCGCAAGACCACCAGCACCCTGCGTGTCGCTGGCAGCAAGAGCATCAGCGTTGAAGTGCGCAAGAAGAAAGTCTTCGTGCAGCGCAGCCCGGAAGAAATCGAAGCCGAGCGCCAGCGTGAACTGGAAGAGCGTCGCGCAGTAGAAAATGCTGCCCGTCAAAAGGCTGAAGAAGAAGCCAAGCGCCGCGCCGAAGAAGAAGCGCGTCGTCAGCCTGCTCCGGTTGCCGAGCCTGTCGTCGAAGCTGTCGCGGAGCCAGCCCCGGTGGTGGTCGAGCCTGTGCAGGAGGCGCCAGCGGCGGCTCCAGCTCCGGTTGCGGATGCTCGCAAGAAGGATGAACAGCGTCGTCCGGACAAGTCCCGCAACGACGACAACCGCCGTGGTGGCGATGGCGAGCGCAAGAACGCTCCGCATCGTGCCTCGGTCAAGGAAAAGGCTCCTGCGCCACGCGTTGCCCCGCGTACCACCGACGAAGAAAGCGATGGCTTCCGTCGTGGTGGCCGCGGCAAGGCCAAGCTGAAGAAACGCAACGCTCACGGTTTCCAGAACCCTACCGGGCCGGTGATTCGTGACGTGCAGATCGGCGAGACCATCACCGTGGGCGAACTGGCCCAGCAGATGTCGGTGAAGGCTGCTGAAGTCATCAAGTTCATGTTCAAGCTGGGTACCCCAGCCACCATCAACCAGGTACTGGACCAGGAAACTGCCCAGCTGGTTGCCGAGGAACTGGGCCACAAGGTGACCCTGATCAGCGACACCGCCCTGGAAGATTCCCTGGCCGAGTCCCTGAAGTTCGAAGGTGAAGCGGTTTCCCGTGCGCCGGTCGTGACCGTAATGGGCCACGTTGACCACGGTAAGACCTCGCTGCTGGACTACATCCGCCGCGCCAAGGTGGCTGCGGGCGAAGCCGGTGGCATTACCCAGCACATCGGTGCCTACCACGTGGAAACCGAGCGTGGCATGGTCACCTTCCTCGACACTCCTGGTCACGCCGCGTTTACCGCAATGCGTGCCCGTGGTGCCAAGGCGACCGACATCGTGATCCTGGTGGTCGCGGCGGATGACGGCGTGATGCCGCAGACCATCGAAGCTGTCCAGCACGCCCAGGCTGCTGGCGTTCCGCTAGTGGTTGCGGTGAACAAGATCGACAAGCCGGGTGCTGACCTGGACCGTATCCGCAGCGAGCTCGCAGCGCACGGCGTGACTCCGGAAGACTGGGGTGGCGATACTCCGTTCGTACCGGTCTCCGCGAAAATGGGTACTGGCGTCGACGACCTGCTCGAAGCCGTCCTGCTGCAAGCCGAGGTATTGGAACTCACCGCAATGCCTTCGGCCCCTGGCCGTGGCGTAGTGGTCGAGTCCCGTCTCGACAAGGGTCGTGGTCCGGTGGCTACCGTACTGGTTCAGGACGGTACCCTGCGTCAGGGCGACATGGTGCTAGTTGGTTCGAACTATGGCCGCGTGCGCGCCATGCTCGACGAGAACGGCAAGCCGATCAAGGAAGCGGGCCCGGCCATTCCGGTCGAGATCCTCGGCCTGGACGGAACCCCGGACGCTGGCGACGAGATGAGCGTGGTGGCTGACGAGAAGAAGGCCCGTGAAGTGGCCCTGTTCCGTCAAGGCAAGTTCCGCGAGGTCAAGCTGGCCCGCGCCCACGCCGGCAAGCTGGAAAACATCTTCGAAAGCATGGGCCAGGAAGAGAAGAAGACGCTCAACATCGTCCTCAAGTCCGACGTCCGTGGTTCGCTGGAAGCCCTGCAAGGTGCGTTGAACGGCCTGGGCAACGACGAAGTGCAAGTACGCGTGGTCGGCGGCGGCGTCGGTGGTATCACCGAGAGCGACGCCAACCTGGCACTGGCTTCCAACGCTGTACTGTTCGGCTTCAACGTGCGTGCCGATGCCGGCGCGCGCAAGATCGTCGAGCAGGAAGGTCTGGATATGCGTTACTACAACGTGATCTACGACATCATCGAAGACGTCAAGAAAGCCCTGACCGGTATGCTGGGCAGCGACGTCCGGGAGAACATCCTGGGGATCGCCGAAGTCCGCGACGTGTTCCGTTCGCCGAAGTTCGGTGCGATCGCCGGTTGCATGGTCATCGAGGGTGTCGTGCACCGTAACCGTCCGATCCGCGTACTGCGTGAAGACATCGTTATCTTCGAAGGCGAGCTGGAATCCCTGCGCCGCTTCAAGGATGACGCTTCCGAAGTGCGTGCCGGCATGGAATGCGGTATCGGCGTCAAGAGCTACAACGACGTCAAGGTTGGCGACAAGATCGAAGTCTTCGAGAAGGTCCAGGTTGCTCGCAGCCTCTGACTCGCGCACTTCAAGAGCCCCGATGGATCGCCGCATGCAAATGCGCGGCATCGCTGGCGGGCTCTAAACGCAACGCCCGGTCCGGCTTCTGCCAGGCCGGGCGTTTGCCGCTTTCAGACCACACGGATTTCGCCGTGAGGCAGTAACAGGTAACAAGACATGGCAAAAGAATATAGCCGTACCCAACGCATCGGCGATCAGATGCAGCGCGAACTGGCGCAACTGATCCGCCGCGAAGTCAAGGATCCACGTGTCGGCCTGGTGACCATCACCGCCGTGGACGTCAGCCGCGATGTCGGCCACGCGAAGATCTACATCACCGTCATGGGCCAGGAAGGCGCCGAGTCCATCGCCCAGAGCATCAAGGTGCTGAACTCGGCTGCAGGTTTCCTGCGCATGCAACTGGCCCGCGAAATGAAGCTGCGCAGCGTGCCGCAACTGCACTTCCATTACGACGAGAGCGTGGCCCGTGGCGCGCACCTGTCGGCGCTGATCGAGCGTGCCGTGGCTGAAGACAGCCTGCACGGCGAAGCCTCTGCTCCTGAAAACACCAAGGAGTAAGCGGTGGCCCAGGTCAAGCGTATCCGCCGTAACGTCAGCGGCATCATCCTGTTGGACAAGCCCCTGGGCTTCACCTCCAACGCGGCATTGCAGAAGGTCCGCTGGCTGCTCAATGCCGAGAAGGCCGGCCATACCGGCAGCCTCGACCCCCTGGCCACCGGCGTGCTGCCGCTGTGCTTCGGCGAGGCCACCAAGTTCTCGCAATACCTGCTCGATTCCGACAAGGGTTACGAAACCCTGATGCAAATGGGCAAGACCACCAGCACCGCGGATGCCGAAGGCGAAGTGCTGCGTACCCGCGAAGTGACCGTTGGTCGTGCCGATATCGAAGCGGTATTGCCGGAATTTCGTGGTGAAATCAAGCAGATACCACCCATGTACTCCGCCCTCAAGCGTGACGGCCAGCCTCTCTACAAGCTGGCTCGTGCAGGGGAAGTGGTGGAGCGCGAACCGCGTTCTGTTACTATTGCGCGCCTGGAATTGCTCGCCTGCGAAGGTGACACCGCTCGCCTGGCGGTGGATTGCAGCAAAGGCACCTATATCCGCACCTTGGTGGAGGATATTGGTGAGAGGCTCGGTTGTGGTGCGTACGTCGCGGAACTGCGGCGGACCCAGGCCGGCCCTTTCAGCCTGGCCCAGACGGTCACCCTGGAAGAGCTCGAGGCAGTGCATGCCGAAGGTGGCAACGAGGCGGTTGATCGTTTCCTGATGCCATCGGATAGCGGCCTGCAGGATTGGCCCTTGCTGCACTTCTCGGAACACAGTGCGTTCTACTGGCTCAATGGCCAACCGGTACGCGCTCCCGATGCACCGAAGTTCGGCATGGTGCGGGTACAAGATCACAACGGTCGCTTCATCGGTATCGGTGAAGTGAGCGAAGACGGGCGCATCGCGCCGCGTCGACTGATTCGGTCAGAGTGACCGAAACCAGCCCGGGTAACAGCGGGCTGGCGAGTGTGGCTGTCAGCAGGCACGGTCACCACTCTTTTTTAGATACAGGGATTTGTCCCTGGCCTGTTGAAACTGTTCTTGAACAGTTTCCTGATATAAGGAATGCCCACATGGCACTCAGCGTTGAAGAAAAAGCTCAGATCGTAGCCGACTACCAGCAAGCTGTTGGTGACACTGGTTCGCCAGAAGTGCAAGTTGCACTGCTGACCGCCAACATCAACAAACTGCAAGGTCACTTCAAGGCCAACGGTAAAGACCACCACTCCCGTCGTGGCCTGATCCGCATGGTAAACCAGCGTCGTAAGCTGCTGGACTACCTGAAGGGCAAGGACCTGAGCCGTTACAGCACCCTGATCGGTCGTCTGGGTCTGCGTCGCTAATCAGCGATTGCGCTATGAGGTTGGTTGCTTGCCATGCGTCAGCGGTTTTTCCGCCGGCGTATGGCAGGCTTCCAGCCTCAAGTTTTATCTGGGCTGTAGTTTTACCTGGACAATAAAGGCTGGGCCGATTCCCACCGTTGCCCAAGAATTTCGCAAGAACACAAGTTTCCCCAAGAGCCACAAAGAAGGTAGGACACCGTGAACCCGGTAATCAAGAAATTCCAGTTCGGTCAGTCGACCGTAACCCTCGAGACTGGCCGTATCGCCCGTCAGGCCTCCGGCGCAGTATTGGTCACCGTTGACGACGACGTCAGCGTATTGGTGACCGTAGTGGGTGCCAAGCAAGCCGATCCAGGCAAAGGCTTCTTCCCTCTGTCTGTCCACTACCAGGAAAAAACCTACGCCGCCGGCAAGATCCCTGGTGGTTTCTTCAAGCGTGAAGGCCGTCCTTCCGAGAAAGAAACCCTGACCTCGCGTCTGATCGACCGCCCGATCCGCCCTCTGTTTCCAGAAGGCTTCATGAACGAAGTGCAGGTTGTCTGCACCGTGGTTTCCACCAGCAAGAAGACCGATCCGGACATCGCTGCGATGATCGGTACCTCCGCTGCCCTGGCCATCTCCGGTATTCCTTTCGACGGCCCGATCGGCGCTGCCCGCGTCGCTTTCCACGAAAGCACTGGCTACCTGCTGAACCCAACCTACGAGCAACTGGCTGCTTCGAGCCTGGACATGGTCGTAGCCGGTACCGAAGAAGCGGTACTGATGGTTGAGTCCGAAGCCAAGGAACTGACCGAAGACCAGATGCTGGGCGCCGTGCTGTTCGCCCACGACGAATTCCAGTCGGTAATCAAGGCCGTCAAGGAACTGGCCGCCGAAGCCGCCAAGCCAACTTGGGACTGGGCGCCTGCCGCCGAAGCCACCGAGCTGCTGGGTGCCATCCGCGCCGAGTTCGGCGACGCCATCTCCCAGGCCTACACCATCACCGTCAAGGCCGACCGTTATGCCCGCCTGGGCGAGCTGAAGGACCAAGTGGTCGCCAAGCTCTCCGGCGAAGAAGGCCAGCCATCGGCTGCCGAAGTCAAGGCCGCTTTCGGCGAGATCGAATACCGCACCGTTCGCGAGAACATCGTCAACGGCAAGCCACGTATCGACGGCCGCGACACTCGCACCGTACGTCCGCTGAATATCGAAGTCGGCGTCCTGGCCAAGACCCACGGTTCGGCCCTGTTCACCCGTGGCGAAACCCAGGCCCTGGTCGTCGCGACCCTGGGTACTGCCCGTGACGCCCAGCTGCTGGACACCCTGGAAGGCGAGAAGAAAGACCCCTTCATGCTGCACTACAACTTCCCGCCGTTCTCGGTGGGCGAGTGTGGCCGCATGGGCGGTGCTGGTCGTCGTGAAATCGGCCACGGCCGCCTGGCCCGTCGTTCCGTCCAGGCCATGCTGCCGGATACCGACTCGTTCCCGTACACCATCCGCGTGGTATCGGAAATCACCGAGTCCAACGGCTCCAGCTCCATGGCTTCGGTCTGCGGTGCTTCCCTGGCCCTGATGGACGCCGGTGTACCGATGAAGGCTCCGGTTGCCGGTATCGCCATGGGCCTGGTGAAGGAAGGCGAGAAGTTCGCCGTCCTGACCGACATCCTGGGTGACGAAGACCACCTGGGCGACATGGACTTCAAGGTAGCCGGTACCGCCAAAGGCGTAACCGCGCTGCAGATGGACATCAAGATCAAGGGCATCACCGAAGAAATCATGGAGATCGCCCTGGGCCAGGCCCTGGAAGCTCGCCTGAACATCCTCGGCCAGATGAACCAAGTGATCGGCCAGTCGCGTACCGAGCTGTCGGCCAACGCTCCGACCATGATCGCGATGAAGATCGACACCGACAAGATCCGTGACGTCATCGGTAAAGGCGGCGCCACCATCCGCGCGATCTGCGAAGAAACCAAGGCTTCGATCGACATCGAAGACGACGGTTCGATCAAGATCTTCGGCGAAACCAAGGAAGCGGCAGAAGCTGCTCGCCAGCGCGTCCTGGGTATCACCGCAGAAGCCGAGATCGGCAAGATCTACCTGGGCAAGGTCGAGCGTATCGTCGACTTCGGCGCCTTCGTCAACATCCTGCCGGGCAAGGACGGTCTGGTGCACATCTCCATGCTGAGCGACGCTCGCGTAGAGAAAGTCACCGACATCCTGAAAGAAGGCCAGGAAGTGGAAGTGCTGGTACTGGACGTGGACAACCGCGGCCGTATCAAGCTGTCCATCAAGGACGTGGCGGCAGCCAAGGCTTCGGGCGTTTGATCACCCGCTAGCCTCACGCTGAACAAGCAAGCGCCCCGACTGGTTCGGGGCGTTTTGCTATCTGCGCTTGATATCTCTTTGCCCTCTTGCCTGGCGCGCCCCGGGCGCCGGTGCTAGGTTTAGCCCACGCCGGTGTAGCTCAGTCGGTAGAGCAGCGCACTCGTAACGCGAAGGTCGCAGGTTCGATTCCTGTCTCCGGCACCAGATAGCAGGCCAGGGCCGTTCATCACTGCCTACGCCCTTAGAACACCCCGAAAGACACCGAGCTACAAAACGTCACCAGGCCGCTTCAGCCAATATGCCGAGTTCGCAGGTTGTATCTAAAAACCATGCTAGATGGTCGTCATAGCTTGCTCTATCAGCTCCAGAGCTTTCCTGCTCAATTCAGTTGAGCGCCTTCTAGTTGCCTGTTGAAATGTGTCTGATTTGCAGATTCCGACAATCCATAAACAAATACATCAACTAAGAGTTTGCTTGTACTTAACCAGCATCACGGAATGGCTTCGCGCCTTATTCGTTGCTACTGGCTTTGTGCTCTTTGTGCCTGGATGAGTTTTGGGCTCCGTTGTACATGCCCAGATGGGTCATGAAGTGTGTGGTGGCCGCTAGGGGCGTTGCGCATAATGACAGCCGGGAATCATGGAGTGTCCAGTGTGAAGAAGTGGAAGTTGGCTGTGTTCGGTGTGGTGTCGTTGGCCCTTGCAGGCTGCGAGAAAGGACCTTCCTATGAGTTTGAGGGCCAATACTTCGCCGCTGAAGGAGAAAATTGCACGACTCCAGCGAGTACCAAGGATCTTGAGCACTATTTTCTGAAGATAACCAAGCAGGTGGGCTGGGGACGCGTGTTGTATTCCGCCACTTTGCCATCAGCGGTCAAGGCCGGGCTGCCTGCTGTCAGTGCGCAAGGCGTCTCGCCCAATGATGACAATGAACTCACTTTCCATTTCAGCAAAGCCAGGGTGACCGGGGTTCCTCCAGAGAATCCGGACTTCAATATCGTCGTTACCGTCATTCCCAATAAAAACAGGGAAGGGCATCTTTGGCTGATCAAGGAAACGATGATCATTAACAAGGATGGGGAAGTGAAGGAGTTCGATATCCTTGAGCGTCTGAGAGACCTTATCGAGGTCGGGCAAACAGGCGCTTGCTTGAGAAAAGCAACGGCGACGGGCTGATTCTTGCAGCCCTGATTGGCTAATGCCGATCAGTCAAGGCGCTTGTAGGAGCGAGGCTTGCCCGCGATGCGCGCTACCGTTAACGAGCGTCGACCGGCTGCTCCTACAGGGGATCACCTCGCTTAACTGACGGGCATTACCCCCTTTGAAACACCGATATAGCCCATCGCTTTGGCGGGGTCTGCGAAATCCTGTTTCGCAGGGTTCTGGTGGGCTGGTGTTTGGCGATGCTCCGCAAAACCTCCGATTTTTCTGCAATGGGTGCATCAGGTCATATAAATCACCGGCCAAAGCCCCTATATTCGGTCCCTGTCTGAGTACCAGCATGCTGTTTTCAGATGATCCCGAATGGCTCTGCAGGCCGGTTGAATCGAGCGGCCCAGAGATCCCAGCGACCCCGATCCATTTCCATTCCCAAGATCAGAGAGAACGAGATGATTCCTAAAGAGGCAAGAATCGACGTAGCGCTTGAAAGGTACCTGGCTGCCACGCCTTCCTTGCAAGAAGAAATCAGCGCCCTGAGCCCTGAGGAACAGAAGCAACAGGCGCAATGGGCCTTTGAAGATGAGGCGGAGTCTCGCGGCATCGAGCCGTGGGAACTGGTGCTCGACCTGGTGGCCGAGACGCCCGAGGAGCTGAAGGCCATGCGCCTGGAAGTACACCAGGAGGTTGCCGAGGCACTGGGCATGGATCTTCAGGACTATCTGGAACTCAACGAAATCGACGATTGAGCGCTAGCGGCGGCAAGCTTCAAGAACGCTTCTTGAAGCTTGTAGCCAAACCCGCCGCAGTTTTCAGAGGCTCAGGCGCATGGACAGGTCCAGGGCCTTCACATCCTTGGTCATGGCGCCGATGGAGATGTAGTCCACGCCGGTCTCGGCGATCGGACGCAAGGTACTTTCGTTGATCCCGCCGCTGGCTTCGAGCTTGGCCTGGCCAGCATTCAGGCGCACAGCCTCGCGCATGTCGTCCAGGCTCAACTCGTCGAGCATGATGATATCGGCACCCGCCGCCAGCGCTTCTTTCAATTCCACCAGGCTTTCCACTTCCACCTCCACCGGCTTGCCCGGGGCGATCTTGTGGGCGGCGCTGATCGCCTGGGCGATACCACCGCAGGCGGCGATATGGTTTTCCTTGATCAGGAAGGCGTCATACAGGCCGATGCGGTGGTTGTGGCAGCCGCCGCAGGTGACTGCGTACTTCTGTGCCAGGCGCAGGCCGGGCAGGGTCTTGCGGGTATCCAGCAGCTTGACCTGGGTATCGGCGACAAAGTCCGCCAGGTAGCGAGCGCGGGTGGCCACCCCCGACAGCAGTTGCAGGAAGTTCAAGGCGCTGCGCTCGCCGGTGAGCAGCGAGCGGGCCGGGCCTTCGAGATGGAACAGCGCCTGGTTGGGCACTACCCGCTCGCCATCCGCCACCTGCCAGTGCACGGCGACCCGTGGGTCCAGTTGGCGAAACACCGCATCGACCCAGGCGGTACCACTGATCACCGCCGCTTCCCGGGTAATGATGGTGGCCTTGGCCAGGCGTTCGGCCGGGATCAGTTGCGCGGTGATATCGCCGCTGCCGATGTCTTCCAGCAGTGCGCGGCGCACGTTGGCTTCGATTTCGGCGGTCAGGTCGGCGAGGCGTAGATTCGGCATAACGGACTCCACAAACAAAGTGCGCCGATTATAGGGGCATGGGATCGGCGAACCCAAGGCGGCTAATCGGCAACCCCGGACCGAACCTGTGTTTCGTCGCTTTGTCTGAATTGATGAGAGATTTTTCCTAGAAACCTAAGGGTTATTTCCGAGGAGTCGACAGAGTCTGCTGGCGTAACAGGGGAGTTTTACAAGATAATGCGACTTGTAATTGACGTCATAGCTTTGACGTGTCTTTGGCTTCCCCTTACATGAAGTGCAGCGCAGTGCATTTATGCCTTCGCTCAGAGTCGGCTGTGAGCGTCACCGGCTCGGCAGGACCTTGATATCGAACCGAAGAAACACCTTTGCAGGAGGCTTGGATGCACAACGACGGGAATGTAGTGCCTTTGCACAAGGCTGCTACAGATCAGGCGAGCGCTTCGCCGTTGGCCCGCCTGCCTGTGATTCTGCTTCAGGTTCGTGACAAGGCCGCCCAGCAGCTGCGCCATGGCTTGCAAGAGCTGTTCGATAACGCCGACGACACCTTGTTCGAGATGGCTGACCGGGCCCAGGACAACATCGAGCAGAACATCCTGTTCGAGGCCATGCGCGACCTGCGCCTGAAGCGCAAGAGCATCGAGCGCGGCTTTCTCGAGAAGTTCTTCGAGGCCTTCGCCGGCCTGGTCCAGTACGACCCGGCCCTGGTCATCGCCCATGCCGCGGCCTACGACCCGGAGCAGCAACCCACCCGCGATGACCTGGAAAAGACCGTCGCCGTGGATGCCATGGTGGCCAAGGTGCTCAACCGGGCCGGCTTCGCCCTGGGGCACCTGACCGCACGCCTGGGAGTATTGCTGGGCCGGCGCCTGGCCGAAGGCGAGAACCCCCTGGGGCCGGCGCTGCTCTGCGAATATTTCCTGCAGGCCGGTCGCAGCCTGGGGGTGGAGATCAAGGTCAAGCTGATCATCCTCAAGCTGTTCGAGCGCTACGTGCTCAGGGAGGCCGAGCAACTCTATGCCGAGGCCAACCAGTTGCTGATCGCCACCGGCATCCTCCCCGACCTGCTGCCGGCCCCGGCGCGGCGTGCTTCGGACCGGGTCCGCGCCGAGGTCCAGGACGAGGCTGGCCAGGGCGGCGCTGGTAAAACCGGACAACATCCCTTCGACGAAAGCGTCCAGGAAGTCTTCGCTGCCCTGCAGACCCTGTTGCTCCATGTGCGCGGCAGTGTGGCGCCGACCCTGGAAGCCAGCGCCGAGACCCAGCCGATCTCCACTCGCGACCTGCTGCGCCTGCTCTCGCACCTGCAGCAGTACGTGCCGCCACCCAGCCTCCAGGACGATTTCGACCTGCGCAACCAGCTGGAGCAGTTGCTGACCCGGGTCAGCGTCAAGAGCGGCAAGTCGCGGGTGGTGGATGTGGCCGACGAAGACGTGATCAACCTGATCGCGATGCTGTTCGAATGCATCCTGGACGACCGCAACCTGCCGGACTCGCTCAAGGCGCTGATCGGCCGCCTGCAGATCCCCATGCTCAAGGTGGCGGTGCTGGACAAGAGCTTCTTCAGCCGTGGCAGCCATCCAGCCCGGCGCCTGCTCAATGAAATCGCCGCCGCAGCCATGGGCTGGGGCGGCTGTGACGACCACCAGCGTGACAGCCTGTACCTGCGTATCGAACAAGTGGTGCAGCGGCTTTTGAGCGAGTTCAGCGACGACCCGGCGATCTTTTCCGAGCTGCTGGCGGACTTCCTGGCCTTCACCGCGGACGAGCGTCGTCGGGCCGAGTTGCTCGAACAGCGCACCCGCGATGCCGAAGAAGGCCGGGCCAAGGCCGAGCTGGCCCGGCGCCGGGTGGAACAGGCGCTGAACCAGGCCTTGCTGGGCAAGGTCATGCCCCAGGTGGTGGTGGATTTCATCCGCGATGCCTGGAGCCAGGTGCTGTTGCTCAGTTGCCTGAAGCACGGCGACGACTCGCCGCAGTGGCAGGCGGCCGAACAGACCATGGAACAACTGATCTGGAGTGTGCAGCGCCATGCCGAGCCGGACACCGCCATGCGCCTGCTGGCCCTGGTGCCCGGCCTGCTCAAGGGGCTGCGCGACGGCCTGAGCGGCGCGGCCTTCGATCCTTTCGCCACCAGCGAATTCTTCGCCCAGCTGGAGCTTCTGCACCTGCAGGTGTTCGAGCACCAGGCCCTGGCCACGCAACAGCCTGTGGTCGCCCAGGAGCCGGCACCTACGGACATGGTCGAGGTGGCCCAGCAGATCGTCCTGCCCAGTGCCGAGGAAGGCCCGCTGGAAGCGGCGCCCCTGGCCTTGCCGGTCAATGACCCGAGCCTGCAACTGGTGGACCAGCTGCGCCTGGGGGCCTGGGTCGAGTTCCAGGAGGATGAAGACAGCATCTTGCGCTGCAAGCTGGCAGCCATCGTTCCCCATCCCGTGGCCAAGTACGTATTCGTCAACCGTACCGGGATGAAGGTGCTGGAGCGCACCCGCATGGGCCTGGCCCTGGAATTCCAGCGTGGCGCGGTACACGCCCTGGACGACACCCTGCTGTTCGACCGGGCTCTGGAATCGGTGATCGGCAATCTGCGGCGCCTCAATCACGGCAAGTGATCGCAACCGGCACCGGGATCGCGGCATACTGGGCCACTCAAGGCTTTAGTTGAAGGAATCGGTATGCGGCTGGACCCTGCCACGGGTTGGTGCGATGGCGTACGTCACTGTCCGTCACCCAATTTCAATGAACGCCCGGCGGGCGAGATTTCCCTGCTGGTGATCCATAACATCAGCCTGCCGCCGGGGCAGTTCGGCACCGGCAAGGTGCAGGAATTCTTCCAGAATCGCCTCGATGTCACAGAGCATCCCTATTTTGCCGGGATCGCCGACTTGCGCGTGTCCGCGCATTTTCTGATCGAACGTGACGGCGCGGTCACCCAGTTTGTCTCCTGTCTGGAGCGGGCCTGGCATGCCGGGGTGTCGAGTTTCGAGGGGCGCGAGACCTGCAACGACTTTTCCCTGGGCATCGAGCTGGAAGGCACCGACGAGCTGCCGTTCACCGATGCCCAGTACCAGGCGTTGAATCTCTTGACCGAGCAATTGCAGGCGGCCTTCAGCGCCATCACGCCACACAGGATTTGTGGCCATAGCGATATCGCGCCCGGGCGCAAGACCGATCCGGGCCAGGCTTTCGACTGGGCACGCTATCGTGCCGCCTTGGAGAAGGGGGAAGGGCAATGAGTTTTCTGGTGTTGCTGCTGGCGGTGTGGATCGAGAAGTTCTCGGCCCTGCGCCAGAAAGTGCAGCGCGACGGCTGGTGGCTGGCGCGCCTGGCACGACTGGAATCGAGCCCGCGCATGGCCGGGCGTCCCTGGAACCTGCTGGGCTTGCTGGTGCTGCTGCCGGTGCTGGTGCTCGGTTTGCTGTTGCTGATCTTGCAGCCGCTGGCCTACGGCCTGCTGGCGGCGCCGCTGCACCTGCTGGTGGTGATCTACGCCCTGGGGCGCGGCGACTTGCTCGGCGGCCTGGGGCCGTTCCGCGATGCCTGGCGGCGCGAGGACCTGCAAGCGGCGCTGCACGTGGCCAAGCGCGACCTGGGCATTGGTGGCGACAACGGCGAGCAGTTGCTGGAGCGAGTCCAGGGCCACTTGCTGTGGCAGGCCTACCAGGGCTTCTTCGCGGTGATCTTCTGGTACTTCCTGCTGGGGCCGGTGGCGGCCCTGAGTTATCGCCTGCTGGCGCTGGCCGCCGAACACGGCAAGAACCCGGCCCTGGTGGAGCGCGCGGCGCAACTGCGGCATGCCTTCGACTGGCTACCGGTACGCTTGCTGGCGGCAAGCTTCGCCCTGGTGGGCAACTTCGTGGCGGTGGGCCGGGTGATGCTCCACGAACTGCTCAACTGGCACATCGACGCCGCGCATCTGGTGGAGAAAGTCGGCCTGGTGGCCGCTGAGATCCCGCCGCCAGTCACCGGCCCCGAAGGCATCAACAGCCTGGACCGCATCTGGGAACTGCTGCTGCGGGCCGCCGTGCTCTGGTACGCCGGTTTCGCCCTGTATACCGTGCTCATCTGAGCCTTCTGGCGAGGGGGCCGGCTCCCTCGCCCTGTTCCCCGCAGCGCCGCCCTGGCGCGGTTAACTTTAAGTTACAAAACCTCCCCCGAAATTACGCTATACAGACGGAGCGCCGAATAGTGGCTATCTGCTGCCTTCGCCTGCCTGCCAATAAAAATAAAAGAAAAGGGAGACTTCTTTGTGAAGAGCTTGCTCTATCCCGCTGTCGCGCTGATGAACCGCCTGAGCTTCGGCATGAAGTTCAGCCTGATCAGCGTGCTGTTCTTTGTACCCATGCTGGTGACCAACTTTTATCTGGTGCGCGATTCCTACCGCGAGTTCCAGGGCACCCGGGTCGAACTGCAAAGCCTCGACCTGCTGGGCAGCAGCCTGGCCTTGCGCCGCGACCTGGAGACCCTGAACAACCAGGTGCAAATCAACGCCGGCCTGGGCCAGTCCGGCAAGGCGGGGGACCTGGAGAGCAAGATCGCCGCCCAGGAGCGCCTGGTGCTCGAGCGCCTGCAAGCCATGCAAGCGGTGACCACCGACCCCCAGCAGGTGGAGATCTTCAACGCCAAGCGCGATGAACTGGTGACGGCCTTCAAGGCCCAGCAAGTGGAAAACTCGCTGCTGAACAAGAGCGGGCTGATTGGCAAGCTGCTGGGCAGCGCGCAGCTGTTCAGCCAGATCATCGCCAGCCAGTCGGGCCTCAGCCGCGATGCCCAGGGCGATATCCGCCAGCTCAGCGAGCTGATCACCAGCGTCACCCCGCAAGTCACCCAGATCCTGGGCGAAGGCCGGGCCATGGGCGCCTTCTCCCTGGGCCAGGGCTTTCTCAATTCGTCCTCCAGCACCCGTTTCGACGAACTGCTGGTGCAGATCGAAAAACTCCAGGCCGAGTATGGCCTCAAGCTCCAGGACGCCCTGGGTTCCAGCCGCGCCGCCCACGATGCCCTCGACGGCGCGGCCAATGCCAGCAAGGCCAGCCTCAAGCAGGCCAGCGAGCTGTTCGAGGAGCAGGTGGTGATGGCCGAGACCCTGGAGGCGCCCTGGCCGGCGTTCTACGAGCAGGTCAGCCAACTGATGGGGCAGACCTACCAGCTCAACGAAAACACCCTGAAGTTCCTCGACGTCGAGCTGCAAAAGCGCCTGGCGCAGAACCGTAGCCACATGGTGCTGCTGGTGGCGGCCCTGGCCCTGGTATTCCTCTCGATCGTCTACCTGTATGGCGGTTTCTACGCCTCGACCCGCACCACCCTGCGTCGCCTGGGCGCCATGATGGACAAGGTCGCGGCCGGCGACATGACCGTCACCTTCACCGCCCACAGTCGCGATGAGCTGGGAGAGCTGGGCAGCCTGTTCAACGGCACGGTGCTGAAGATCCACGACTTGATCGAGCGGGTCGGGCATACCGTCAGCGAGGTCGAGCGCCAGGCCGGGCAAGTGGAAAACGTCTCGGCCCAGAGCAACCAGGCGGTGGCCGGCCAGCGCAGCCAGATCGAGCAGGTGGCCACGGCGATGAACCAGATGTCCGCCACCTCTCAGGAAGTGGCCCGCAGCGCTGCGGCGGCGGTCAGCAGCGCCCATAGCGTCAACGACGAAACCATCAGTGGCCGGGGCCTGGTGGAATCCCAGCAAGGCAGCATTGCCCGGCTGGCCAGCGAGATCGACCAGTCGGTGCTGGTGATCAACCAGCTGGCCAGCGATAGCCAATCCATCAGCCGGGTGCTGGAGGTGATCAAGAGCATCGCCGAGCAGACCAACCTCCTGGCCCTCAACGCGGCGATCGAGGCGGCCCGGGCCGGCGAGCAGGGGCGCGGGTTCGCCGTGGTGGCCGATGAAGTGCGGACCCTGGCCAAGCGCACCCAGCAGTCCACCGAAGAAATCGAAGACATGATCGGCAAGCTGCACGGCGGGGTCAGTGCGGCGGTCAAGGCCATGGGCAGCAGCCATGCCATGGCCAATGGCACGGTCGATCAGTCGGAGAAGGTCCAGCAGGCCCTGGAAAACATCCTCGGCGCGGTGGGCATGATCGTCGACCAGAACCAGCAGATCGCCGCGGCGGTGGAACAACAGACGGCGGTGGCCCACGACATCGACCAGAACATCGTCGAGATCAACCGCGCTGGCGAACGTACCGCCGAAGGCGCGCACCAGACCGAGGATGCCAGCCGCCAGCTCGCGGCCCAGGTGGTCCAGCTCAAGCAGTTGATCGGTGCGTTCCGGGTCTGAGCCCGCCCTGTAGTGCAGCTCGGCCAGGCCGGGCTGCCACAAGCTGTAGTAATTAATCGCTTTGTCTGGGGTGTTTTTCCTGTTTTCCTGCGCGTTTTTTCCGGGCGCCGCCTGCGCCCGGCCAGTCAGCCATGGCGTGTCCATGGCCCTGAGGAAATACGCCAATGACTGTTTCTTCCGGAGTCCTGGGACGCTGCGCCCACTGCCAGGCCCTGCTCGACCTTGAACCCTGGCAACTCAACGCCATGGCCATGCAGGAGCCTTTCGCCTGCAAGCACTGCCACAAGCCGCTCAAGCTCGATTGCCCCGCACAGGTCAAGCGCCTCAAGACCCTGGGCTCGTTCGCCACCCTGCGGGCGCTGTTGATCGTGCTCTGTGCCACGGTGCTGCTGGTGAGCCTGGCGCTGCAATGGATCGGGCTGCTGGAGCGCAGCCTGCAACTGGGCATCTCGGCGCTGGTGCTGGTGGGGTACCTGCTGGTGATGACGGTTGCCCGGCGCCGACAGCGCCGCCCCCTGCTGCTACAGGCCGGCTGAGGACCAGCCGAACACTGCGCAGGCGTTACGGGTGCTGGCGCTGGCCAGGTGCTCGGCGTCGACGCCGATGATTTCGGCCAGGGCCGCGCAGATATCCGGCAGGTGCTGGGGGCTGTTGCGCTGGTTGGGGTACATCGCCGGGGCCATGTCCGGCGCGTCGGTCTCCAGCACCAGGGCTTCCAGCGGCAGTTCGGCGAGCACCTTGCGCAGGCGCAGGGCCTGGGGCCAGGTCGCGGCGCCGCCCAGGCCCAGCTTGAAACCCAGCTTGAGGTATTCCCGGGCCTCCTCGCGGCTGCCGGCGAAGGCGTGGATGATCCCGCCGCGCTGGAGCTTGAAGCGCTTCAGGGTGGCGATCACCGCCGCGTGGCTGCGCCGCACATGCAGCAGCGCCGGTAGCTGGAAGTCCGCCGCCAGCTGCAGTTGGGCCTCGAACAGCGCCTGCTGGCGCTCGCGGTCCAAGTGCTGGAGAAAGTAGTCCAGGCCGATTTCGCCCACCGCGCACAGTTGCGGATGCCCGGCCAGGCGCGCCAGCCAATCGCCCAGGTGCTGCAGGTCGGCGGGCTGGTGATCGTCCAGGTACACCGGGTGCAGGCCGAAGGCCGCATAGAGCTGCGGGTCGCCTTGCACCAGGTCCCAGACCCGCTGCCAGTTGCCCTGGTAGACCCCCAGCACCACCATCCGGCCGACGCCCCGGGCGCGGCTGTCGGCCAGCAGCGCCGCACGATCGGCGTCGAAATCCGGAAAATCCAGGTGGGTGTGGCTGTCGATCAGCTCCACGGTTCAGCCCTGCTGGATACGCTGCTTGAAGGTTCGGGCGATGGCTTGTACGCCGGGCTGGTACTGGCCTTCTTCGATAGCTGCCAGGGCCAGTTGCAGGGCGGTGTCGGCGATCAGCTGATGTTGCTGGGCCATGGCGTTGACCGGCAGCGGCAGGAAGTCCAACAGTTGGGTGTCGCCGAAGGTCCCCAGGCGCAGTGGCCGGGACTTGAGCGGGAAGTCGTGCAGGGCATCGAACACCCCTTGCAGCAGCACATAGGAGGTGGTCACCAGGGCATCGGGCAGGTGGCCCAGGCGCTGCAGCAACTCTTCCATCAACTGCCGGCCGCAATCGCGGCTGAAGGCCTCGCCGTGCTCGATCACCACGTCGCCGCCGAAACCCTCCAGGGCCTGGCGGAAACCCGCGGCCCGCTCCTGGCTGATGCTCAGCTCCGGGCGGGCGCCGAGCAGCACGATCTGCCGGGGCTCGGGTTGCAGCAGGCTCTGGGTCAGGTGCAGGCTGGCTTGCAGGTCGTCGCTGATCACCGAGCAGAACTGCCCGGCCGGCATTACCCGGTCGATGGCGATGATCGGCAGCCCCTGGGCCTGCAATTGCTGGTAGCTGTCGTCTTCCGGCGGCAGGCAGCTGGCGACGATCAGGGCATCGCAGCGGCGCGCGCGAAACAGTTGCAGCAGTTGCCGTTCGCTGTCCGGCGCATCGTCGGAGCTGGCGATCAGCAACTGGTAGCCCCGGGCGCGGGCGCCTTGCTCGAGCAACTTGGCGATCCGTGCGTAGCTGGGGTTCTCCAGGTCCGGGAGAATGAAGCCCAGGGTCCGGGTATGGCGGCTGCGCAGGCCGGCCGCCTGGGGGTTGGGAGTGAAGCCGTGTTCTTCGACTACCGCTCGCACCCGCTCCACGGTGGCGTTGCTGATCCGTTGCTGTTCGGCCTTGCCGTTGATGACGTAACTGGCGGTGGTGACGGACACACCGGCCAGTCGAGCGATATCACTGAGTTTCAACCCGGGATTTCCTTATTTTTGGTGCTTGCCCCGACATTTTCGCCAATCCTACCTGATTTGGGCACGCGACCAATGTCGGAAGCGGCAGGCGACCAGCAGGGCTTCAAGAGGCGAAGATTATCGAGTAACTTGCCGATCCTGCTAGATTAAACGTTTCAGCAGGCGTATTTTCTGGGCCAAAGCGTAAACGTAGAAGCGCCTCCGCCGGCTGGCCAGTCCCATTTTTGGCCATGACAGCGCCTACGCTGCTGACTTAAAACAATACCTAGCGCTGCCCCGCGCTAAATAGGAGAACCCATGCTCGAACTCACCGTAGAGCAGATATCCATAGGCCAGACGGCTGTGGATAAGTCCGCGGCATTACGCTTGCTGGCCGACAAACTGGTGGCCGATGGCCTGGTGGCCGCGGGTTACCTGAGCGGCCTCGAACAGCGCGAGGCCCAGGGCTCGACCTTCCTTGGCCAAGGCATCGCCATCCCCCACGGCACCCCTGAAACTCGCGACCAGGTCTTCGCCACCGGCGTGCGCCTGCTGCAGTTTCCCGAGGGCGTGGACTGGGGCGACGGGCAGATCGTCTACCTGGCCATCGGCATCGCCGCCAAGTCCGACGAGCACCTGCGCCTCCTGCAACTGTTGACCCGCGCCTTGGGCGAGACCGACCTGGGCCAGGCCCTGCGACGCGCCAGCTCGCCGCAGGCGTTGCTCAAGCTGTTGCAGGGCGCGCCCCAGGAACTGGCGCTGGATGCGCAGATGATCGGCCTTGGGGTGGCGGCCGAAGATTTCGAAGAACTGGTGTGGCGCGGTGCGCGCCTGCTGCGCCAGGCCGAGTGCGTGAGCAACGGCTTTGCCGCCGTGCTGCAGCAGGTCGAGGCGCTGCCCCTGGGAGATGGCCTGTGGTGGCTGCACAGTGAACAGACCGTGTTGCGTCCGGGCCTGGCCTTCGTCACCCCGGACAAACCCATCCGTTACCTGGGCCAGCCGCTGAGTGGCCTCTTCTGTCTGGCCAGCCTTGGTGAAGCCCACCAGGCCCTGCTCGAACGTCTGTGCGCCCTGTTGATCGACGGTCGTGGCCAGGAGTTGTGGCGTGCCACCAGCACCCGCGCGGTGCTCGAAGTACTGGGCGGCGAGTTGCCGGCGGACTGGCCCAGTGCCCGGATCGCCCTGGCCAACGCCCATGGCCTGCACGCGCGCCCGGCCAAGGAGCTGGCGCAACTGGCCAAGGGGTTTGACGGCGAGATCCGCATTCGTCTCGCCGACGGCAACGAACCGGCAGTCTCGCTCAAGAGCCTGAGCAAGTTGCTCAGCCTCGGCGCCCGCCGTGGCCAGGTGCTGGAACTGATCGCCGAGCCGAGCATCGCCACCGAGGCCTTGCCGGTGTTGCTGGCGGCTATCGAGCAAGGGCTGGGCGAAGAGGTCGAGCCCTTGCCGACCGTCGCGGCGCCCGTGGACGTGCCGCAAGAACTCGCCGCCCGGGTCAGTGCCCCAGCACCCGGCAGCCTGGTCCAGGCCGTACCGGCGGCCCCCGGGATCGCCATCGGCCCGGCCCATGTGCAGGTCCAGCAGGCCATCGACTATCCGCTGCGTGGTGAGTCTCCCGCCATCGAGCGCCAGCGCCTGCAGCAGGCCCTGGGCGAGGTGCGCGAGGACATCCAGGGCCTGATCCAGCGCAGCCAGGCCAAGGCCATCCGCGAAATTTTCATCACCCACCTGGAAATGCTCGACGATCCCGAGCTGGTGGACGAGGTGCAGGCCCGCCTCAAGCAGGGTGAAAGCGCCGAGGCCGCGTGGATGAGCGTGATCGAAAGCGCCGCCCGGCAACAGGAGTCCTTGCAGGATGTGCTGCTGGCCGAACGCGCCGCCGACCTGCGCGACATCGGCCGCCGGGTGCTGGCCCAGCTGTGTGGTGTGCTGGCGCCGGTGGAGCCGGAGCAACCCTACATCCTGGTGATGGATGAGGTCGGCCCCTCGGATGTAGCCCGCCTGGACCCAGCCCGGGTGGCCGGGATTCTCACCGCCCGTGGCGGCGCCACGGCCCACAGTGCCATCGTCGCCCGGGCCCTGGGCATCCCGGCCCTGGTGGGCGCGGGCGCCAGCGTGCTGCTGATCAAGTCCGGCACGCCCTTGCTGCTGGATGGCCAGCGCGGCCGGCTGCATGTCGACGCCGATAGTCACACCCTGCAGCGGGCCGCCGAGGAACGCGACAACCGCGAGCAGCGGCTCCAGGCCGCCGCCGAACAGCGCCACCTGCCGGCCCAGACCCGCGACGGTCACGCGGTGGAAGTGTTCGCCAACGTCGGGGAAAGCGCCGGCGTCGCCGCGGTGGTGGAGCAGGGCGCCGAAGGCATCGGCCTGCTGCGCACCGAACTGATCTTCATGGCCCATTCCCAGGTCCCGGACGAAGCCACCCAGGAAGCCGAATACCGCCGTGTGCTCAATGGCCTGGGCGGGCGGCCGCTGGTGGTGCGCACCCTCGATGTGGGCGGCGACAAACCGCTGCCCTACTGGCCGATCGCCCAGGAGGAAAACCCCTTCCTAGGCGTGCGCGGCATCCGCCTGACCCTGCAACGCCCGCAGATCATGGAAGCGCAGTTGCGGGCGCTGCTGCGCTCGGCGGACAACCGCCCGCTGCGGATCATGTTCCCCATGGTCGGCAGCGTCGAGGAATGGCGCCAGGCCCGGGACATGACCGAGCGCCTGCGCCAGGAAATCCCCGTGGCCGATCTGCAACTGGGGATCATGGTCGAGGTGCCCTCGGCGGCCCTGCTGGCCCCGGTACTGGCCAAGGAAGTGGACTTCTTCAGCGTCGGCACCAACGACCTCACCCAGTACACCCTGGCCATCGATCGCGGCCATCCGACCCTTTCGGCCCAGGCCGATGGCCTGCACCCGGCGGTGCTGCAACTGATCGACATCACCGTGCGCGCCGCCCATGCCCAGGGCAAGTGGGTCGGCGTCTGCGGCGAGCTGGCGGCCGACCCGCTGGCGGTGCCGGTGCTGGTGGGCCTGGGCGTGGATGAACTGAGCGTCTCCGGACGCAGCATCGCCGAGGTCAAGGCGCGCATCCGCGAACTCAGCCTGGCCCAGGCCCGAACCCTTGCTCAACAGGCCCTGGCCGTCGGCAGCGCTAACGATGTGCGCGCCTTAGTGGAGGCCATGTAATGGCGAAGATTCTCACCCTGACCCTCAACCCGGCGCTGGACCTGACCGTGCCCCTGGCGCGCCTGGAAGTGGGGCAGGTCAACCGTAGCGAGGCCCTGCACGTGCATGCCGCCGGCAAGGGGGTGAACGTGGCCCAGGTCCTGGCCGACCTGGGCCATCGCCTGACCGTCAGCGGCTTTCTCGGGGCCGGCAATCCCCAGGCTTTCGATGAGTTGTTCGCCCGCCGTGGGTTCGTCGATGCCTTCGTTCGCGTGCCGGGGGAAACCCGCAGCAACATCAAGCTGGCCGAGGCCGATGGACGGGTTACCGACGTCAACGGCCCGGGCCCGCGGGTCGACGCCGTCGCCCAGCAAGCGCTGCTGGCGCGCCTGGAGCAGATCGCCCCCGGGCATGACGCGGTGGTGGTCGCCGGCAGCCTGCCCCAGGGCGTGGGCCCGCAATGGTTCCAGGCCTTGTTGCTGCGCCTGAAGGCCATGGGCCTGAAGCTGGCCCTGGACACCAGCGGCGCCGCCTTGCGTGCCGGGCTGGCGGCCGGGCCCTGGCTGGTCAAGCCCAATGGCGAGGAACTGGCCGATGCCCTGGGCCGGCCGGTGGCCACGCCGGACGACCAAGCCGCCGCTGCGCGCCAGTTGCAGGCCCAGGGTGTCGAGCATGTGGTGGTCTCCCACGGCGCCGAGGGCGTCCACTGGTTCGCCGCTGGCCAAGCCTTGCAGGCGCTGCCGCCCAAGGTCGCGGTGGTCAGTACCGTGGGCGCCGGCGACTCGTTGCTGGCCGGGGTGCTGCACGGCCTGCTCGCCGGCCAGGACGCTGCCCAGGCTCTGCGCACGGCCACGGCCATCGCCGCCATGGCGGTGACCCAGATCGGTTTCGGCATCGGCGACCGGGCACAACTGGCCCGGCTGGAACAGGGGGTGCGCGTGCAGCCCCTGGCAGAACAATAAGAGAGGTGCCCATGAAGTTAGCCATCGTTACCGCCTGTCCCAACGGCATGGTCACCAGCGTGCTCTGCGCACGCCTGCTGGACGCCGCGGCCCAGCGCCAGGGCTGGAGCACCAGCGTCGAGGTCCACGACCCGGCCCGTCCCGAGCGCCAGCTGTCGGCCGCGACCCTGGCGGCGGCCGAGTGGGTGCTGGTGGTCAGCAGCGGGCCTGTGGATCTGTCGCGTTTCGTCGGCAAGCGGGTCTATCGCAGCAGCCCGTCCCAGGCCCTGCAGGATGTGGATGCCTTGCTGCGCCGGGGCGCCGAGGACGCCCAGGTGCTGATGGCCGCGCAAGAGCCGGGTGAGCCCGCGCCCAGCATCGAACAATCAATGCCACGGTTGGTGGCGATCACCGCTTGCCCCACTGGGGTGGCCCACACCTTCATGGCCGCCGAGGCCTTGCAGCAGGCGGCCAAGCGCCTGGGTTACCAGCTGCAAGTGGAAACCCAGGGTTCGGTGGGCGCGCGCAATCCGCTGAGCGCCGAGGCCATCGAGCAAGCCGATGTGGTGCTGCTGGCGGCGGACATCGAAGTGGCCACCGAACGCTTTGCCGGCAAGCGCATCTATCGCTGCGGCACCGGGGTGGCGCTGAAGCAGGCCGAGGCGACCCTGCACAAGGCGCTGGCCGAAGGCCGGCCGGAGTCCGTGGCCAGTGGCGCCCAGGCACCGGCCAAGCCAGACAAGGCCGGGGTCTACAAGCACCTGCTGACCGGGGTTTCGTTCATGCTGCCGATGGTGGTGGCGGGCGGCTTGATGATCGCCCTGTCGTTCGTCTTCGGCATCACGGCCTACAAGGAGGAGGGCACCCTGGCCGCGGCCTTGATGCAGATCGGTGGTGATACCGCCTTCAAGCTGATGGTGCCGTTGCTGGCTGGCTACATCGCCTACTCCATCGCCGACCGGCCGGGGCTGGCCCCGGGGATGATCGGTGGCCTGCTGGCCAGCACCCTGGGCGCGGGGTTCATCGGCGGTATCGTCGCCGGGTTCCTGGCCGGGTATGCGGCCAAGGTGATCAACCGCTACCTGCATTTGCCCCAGGGCCTGGAAGCCTTGAAGCCGATCCTGATCATCCCGTTGCTGGCCAGCCTGTTCACCGGCCTGGTGATGATCTACGTGGTGGGCAAGCCGGTGGCGGGCATGCTCGGGGCCCTGACGCATTTCCTCGACAGCATGGGCACCACCAACGCGATCCTGCTGGGGGTGTTGCTGGGGGCGATGATGTGCGTGGACCTGGGCGGTCCGATCAACAAGGCGGCCTATGCGTTTTCGGTGGGGCTGCTGGCGTCCCAGAGTTATGCGCCGATGGCCGCGGCCATGGCGGCGGGGATGGTGCCGCCCATTGGCCTGGGCATTGCGACCTTCATCGCTCGGCGCAAGTTCGCCCAGACCGAGCGGGAGGCGGGCAAGGCGGCCCTGGTGCTGGGGTTGTGCTTTATCTCCGAGGGGGCGATTCCGTTCGCGGCCAAGGACCCGTTGCGGGTGATCCCGGCTAGCATTGCCGGTGGGGCGTTGACCGGGGCCTTGTCGATGTACTTTGGCTGCAAGTTGATGGCGCCCCATGGGGGGTTGTTCGTGATGTTGATTCCGAATGCGATCAATCATGGGGTGTTGTATTTGCTGGCGATCGTGGCGGGGAGTTTGTTGACGGCGGGGGTGTATGCGGTGGTGAGG
>NZ_JBYSWT010000020.1:0-142856 GCF_058781435.1 Pseudomonas sp. FW507-12TSA | reverse complement strand
ACTCCCCAAACCACTCCCCCAACCGCCCAGCCGCTTGCTCCTTGACCTCCTGATTGATATGCGCCGCCACCGCCGCGATCGACAGGCTCAGCACGCCGAGGTCGTCGGCGTAGCCGATGCCGGGCAGTACGTCGGGGATAAGGTCCAGGGGCAGGACGAAGTAGCCCAGGGCCCCGTAGATGGTGCTTTTGGCCCAGGCCGGGGTTTCTGGGCGTTGGGCGGCGTAGTACAGCCACAGGGCCTTGGTGATCAGGCTGCGGCCGACATGCAGGGCGTAGCGGCTGATCTTGCGCCAGAGGCAGCGGTGGAAGCTTTGTTCCAGGATATGGCCGGTGGACATGGCGGGCTCCTTGCGGGTAACGGGCGCCAGGTCATGGTGGGCGTTGCGTGTGTGCGCTGGCAGCGGTGAGCTTTTCCCCGGGAACTGCTGGCGGCCATGGGCGTCGCGTGGGTTGCCCTCAGGCCTGGCGCCAACCTTCCAGGTAACTGAACAGCCGCATCCCCAATAGCATCGCCAGCACGAACACCCAGGCCTGCCAATGCCCGCTGGGCAGCAGTACCAGCGCCGGGCCGGGGCAGATGCCGGCAATGCCCCAGCCGATGCCGAACACCAGGCTGCCGCCGATCAGGCGGCGGTCGAGGGGGCGTTTGCCTGGCCGTTGCATCGGTGCGCCCAGCAGGGAGTGCGAGCGTTGCCGGGCCCAGCGCATGGGCCACCAGGCGCTGGCGATGGCGCCGAGCATCACCAGGGCCAGGGACGGGTCCCACTGGCCGGCGAGGTCGAGAAAGCCCAGGACCTTGGCCGGGTTGGCCATGCCGGCCAGCAGCAGGCCGAGGCCGAACACCAGGCCTGCGGCAAAGGCGCTGAGGCGCTTCATGGCAGTAGCCCCAGCAGGTGACGGGTGACCCACACGGTGGCGAAGCCGGTGGCCATGAAGCACAGGGTGGCGATGATCGAGCGTGGCGCCAGCCGGGAGATCCCGCAGACCCCATGGCCGCTGGTGCAGCCGCTGCCATAGCGGGTGCCGAGGCCCACCAGCAGGCCGGCGCCGATCAGGCCGAGCGTGTCGCTGTGGAATTCCACGGGCGGCAGGGCCACGAACAGCCCCCACAGCAGCGGCGCCAGCAGCAGGCCGAGGATGAACAGGGCCTTTTCCGCCCAGCCTTCGCCGGCCGGTTGCAGCACGCTGGCCAGCAGGCCGCTGATGCCGGCGATACGGCCGTTGGCGGCGATCAGCCAGCCGGCCGAAAGGCCGATCAACACGCCGCCGGCCAGGGCCGACCAGGGGCTGAAGTGCAGCAGGTCGATGGACATGCCAGGGGTCCTCACGTCAGGAAGAGGGCCAGCCCGCCACAGGCCATAACCCGTGGCGGGCTCGGATGCTTCAGTGGGGCAGCAGGCCCAGCGCGCCGCCGGCCAGGAGCAGGGCGGCGCAGATGCCCGTGACGGCGAACAGCTGTTGCAGCCGTGGCCCGGCCAGGTGGCTGGCGATCTGGCGGCCGAGCACCAGGCCCAACACCGCGCCGAGGGCGAAGGGCGCGCCCACCGCCCAGTGCATCACGCCGCTGAGGCTGGCGGTCACCACGCTGCCCAGGGACACCAGGGCGATCACCGCCAGGGAGGTGGCGACGATGCTCTTGCTGTCCAGGTTGGTGTAGCGGCTCAGCGCCGGGATGATCACGAAACCGCCACCGACCCCCAGCAGCCCCGACAGCAGCCCGGAGAGCAGGCCGGTGAAGGTCAGCGCCCGGGCGCAGGGCAGGGTCCAGCGCAGCCGGCCCTGGGCCGGGTTGAGCACGCAGGGCTGGAACGCCGGGCGCGGCGCCGGCCGGCCCTGTTTCAGCTCCAGGCTGGCCTTGCGCAGGATGCGCCCGCAGGCGTACAGCAGCACCAGGGCGAACAGCAGGGCCAGTGGCAGGTTCGGCAGGCGGTGGGCCAGCCACAGCCCCAGCGGCGCCATGAGGATGCCGATGCCGGCGACGAACCCCGCGGCGCGATAACGCACGATGCCCTGGCGCAAGCCGAGGATGGCCCCGACGCTGGCGGCCAGGCCCACCGCCAGCAGGCCGATGGGGGCGGCCTCGACCATGCTCAGGCCGAGGCCGAACACCAGCAGCGGCACCGCGAGGATGCCGCCGCCGGCCCCGGTCAGGGCCAGGATCGCGCCGATGATCGCCCCCAGGCCCGCACCCAGCAGACTGTGTTCATTCATGCTTGGGAGGTGTCCGTGGCCAGGGTCGGGTGCGCCAGCCATTCGTGGCCCTTGAGCATGCCGCGCCAGTACAGCGGCGGCAGGATCATCTCCTTCAGCCACCAGGCGCGCCGGGTCGGCTGGCGCCCGTCCAGCAGCCAGGCGGGAAAGCTGGGGGCCAGCTTGCCGCCGTAGGTGAATTCGGCGAGGACGATCTTGCCCCGTTCCACGGTCAGCGGGCAGGAGCCATAGCCGTCGTAATGGGCCAGCCGGGTCAGGCGCTTGAGGGCCACCAGCACGTTGTTGGCCACCACCGGCGCCTGCTTGCGCGCGGCCGCGGCGGTCTTGGCATTGCTGGTGTTGGTGGCGTCGCCCAGGCCGTGGATATTGGCGAAGCGCTTGTGGCGCAGGCTGTGGGGGTCGACGTCGACCCAGCCGGCGGCATCAGCCAAGGGGCTCTGGCGAATGAAGTCCGGGGCGCACTGTGGCGGCACCACGTGCAGCATGTCGAATGGCCGTTCCAGGGTTTGCTGGGTGCCATCGGCCAGGGTGCGGACGAAGGTCGCGCGTTTGGCCGGGCCGTCCACCGCTATCAGGTTGTGGCCGAAGTCCAGGTCGATGGCGTACTTCTTCACGTATTCCATCAGTGCCGGCACGTAGTCGGCGACGCCGAACAGCACGCCGCCGGCATTCATGAAGCGCGGCTTGATCGCGCCCAGGCGGCCCTGGCGCAACCAGTGATCGCAGGACAGGTACATGGCCTTTTGCGGCGCGCCGGCGCACTTGATCGGCATCGGCGGCTGGCTGAACAGCGCCTGGCCCTGTTGCAGTTGCTGCACCAGCTCCCAGGTGTAGGGCGCCAGGTCGTAGCGGTAGTTGGAGGTCACGCCGTGCTTGCCCAGGGCCTGGGGCAGGCCGTCGATGGCCGCCCAGTCGAGCTTGAGGCCGGGGCAGACGATCAACTGGTCATAGGCCAGCACGCGCTCGTCGGCCAGCACCAGGGCATTGTGCTCGGGCTCGAAGCGGCTGACCGCCTGGCGCAGCCACTTGACCCCCTTGGGCATCAGCGAGGCCATGTCGCGGCGGGTGGATTCGGCGCTGAACACGCCGGCGCCTACCAGGGTCCAGCCGGGTTGGTAGTAGTGGGTGTCGGCGGGGTCGATGATCGCCACGTCCAGGTGGGGATCGCGGGACAGCAGGCTGGCGGCGACGGCGATACCGGCGGCACCGCCGCCGACGATCAGCACCTGGTGGCTGCCGTCGACGGCACGCGGGGCAGGGTGGATGGGACGCATGGCAAGGTCTCCGTATGGAGTAATCGTTATAGGGTGTTCAGGGGGATCTTCAGGTAGCTCACGCCGTTGTCCTCGGGCTCGGGGAAGTGCCCGCTGCGCATGTTGACCTGCACCGAGGGCAGGATCAGCACCGGCATGTCCAGGGTCGCGTCACGGGCTTCGCGCATCTTCACGAAGCTGTCCTCGTCGACGCCCTGGTGGATGTGGATGTTGTTGGCCCGCTGTTCGGCCACGGTGGTCATGTACTGCAGCTCGCGGCCGTTGGGCAGGTAGTCGTGGCACATGAACAACCGCGTTTGCGGTGGCAGGGCCAGGATCTTGCCGATGGAGCGGTACAGGGTCCGCGCGTCGGCGCCGGGGAAGTCGCAGCGGGCGGTGCCGTAGTCGGGCATGAACAGGGTGTCGCCAACGAAGGCCACCTGCTCTTCGCCCACCTGCACCAGGTAGGTCATGCACGCCGGGGTGTGCCCCGGGGTGTGCATGGCCCGGGCGGTGAGCTGGCCAATGGCGAACTCGCTGCCGTCGGCCAGCAGCACGTCGAACTGGCTGCCGTCGCGGGCGAACACCGGGGCTTCGTTGAACAGCGCGCCGAAGACTTTCTGCACCCGGGTGATCTGGTCGCCGATGGCCACCTGGGCCCCGAGCTGCTCCTTGAGGTAGGCGGCGGCCGAGAGGTGGTCGGCGTGGACGTGGGTTTCCAGGATCCAGTCGACTTGCGCCTCAAGCTCCCGGACCCGGGCCACCAGGCGGTCGGCGGACTCGGTGCGGGTGCGGCCGGACTTGGGGTCGTAGTCCAGCACGCTGTCGATCAGGGCGCAGCGGCGCGTGGCGAGGTCCATCACCAGGTAGCTGATGGTCCAGGTGTGGCTGTCGAAAAAGGCTTCTACACGCAGCGTGTCGCTGATGATCATGGGGCACTCCGGCAATGAAGGGCGAGGGCAGTCTGCGCTGCCGCTCCTGCCTTGGATTGTCAATAAACGTGCCAACCCGACATAGCGCCGGCCGGCACCCGTTACTGGGTGTGCAAGCTTGCCAAGGCCCTGCTCCGGGGCTTTGGGCGGGGTGACTGTCACCCGGAAGTGGCAGTGAGTTGGCAGTAGGTGGCAGAAAATGGCAGTGGCGGGCGCCTTGCTTTAAGCTTTCGCCATTGCCCTGGAGCCTGTCATGTCCCTGATCGCCACCGACCTTGCCAATTCGCGGATGTCTGCCCTGGTGTCCTACCTGGAGCACGATCCTCAACCGAGCATAGTGCTGGACACCGACTACAACATCATTGCCGCCAACGCGGCCTACCAGCGCCAGTTCGGCGTGGCCGGCAAGCCCCATGTGGGCGCCAAGTGCTACCGGGTGTCCCATCAGTTCGCGGTGCCATGCGACCAGGCCGGCGAGCACTGCCCGATGCGCAAGGCCCACGACAGCCGGGTGCCGGAACGCATGCTGCATATCCATCACACCCCGCGCGGGCCGGAGCATGTGGATGTGGAGCTGCGGCCGATCATTGGCCAAGACGGCACGGTGGTGGCCTATGTCGAGCGCCTGAGTTCGGTGGCCGTTGCCTCGGTGCAGCCGCAGCAACATGGCCTGGTGGGGCGCTCGCCGGCGTTCAATGAAGCCCTTGGCGCCCTGCAACGGGCAGCGCCGGCGCCGATCCCGGTGCTGCTGCAAGGCGAATCGGGTACCGGCAAGGAGTTGTTCGCCCGCGCCCTGCATGACGGCAGCCCAAGGGCCGGCGGACCGCTGGTGGTGGTGGACTGCACCGGCCTGACCGAGAGCCTGCTGGAAAGCGAGCTGTTCGGTTACGAGAAGGGCGCCTTCACCGGGGCCCTGCAACGCAAGATCGGCCTGGCCGAAGCGGCCCACGGCGGCACGCTGTTCCTCGATGAGATCGGCGAAGTGCCGCTGGCAATGCAGGTCAAGCTGTTGCGGTTGATCGAGTCCGGCAGTTTTCGTCCGGTGGGCAGCCTGCGCACCGTGCATTCGGACTTTCGCCTGGTGGCCGCGACCCACAAGCCGCTCAAGGAAATGGTCGCGGCCGGCACCTTCCGCCAGGACCTGTACTACCGCATCAGCGCCTTCCCGATCCGCCTGCCGGCCCTGCGCGAGCGCAGCGACGACCTGCCGCTGTTGATCGACAGCCTGCTGCGCCGGCTCGACCCGGGGGCGATGTTGCGGCTCGATCCGGCGGCCCTGGAGCAACTGCGGCTGTACGCCTTCCCGGGCAATATCCGCGAGTTGCGCAATATCCTGGAGCGGGCACGGCTGTTCAGCGACGACGGGGTGATCCGCCTGCAGGACCTGCCGCCGGAGCTGCGCAGCTCCCAACCTGCGGCCCCGGTGGCCCGGCGTCGCGGCGGCAAGAACCTGGAGCAACTGGCCCACGCCCTGGAAGTGTTCGATGGCTCGCGCGCCGAACTGGCCAAGGCCCTGGGCCTGAGCGAACGCACCCTGTACCGCCGGCTCAAGGCCCTGGGCCTGTAGCCGCTAGATATCGTCTCGTGTAGCCGCGCCGCCAGAGGGCGGTTGGCCAGGCGCTGGCTGAAAGGCCCGGCGGGCCTTGGCGCAGCTTCGCAGGCGCAGCAGCGCCTACAGGGTGGGGGTGGGCAGGTCGCAGGCCATGACCCACATGCCGATCTGTTCCAGGTCGGTGCTGAAGGGTACTTCGCCGACCTGGCGCAGGCCGGCGCTTTCATAGAAGCGCCGGGCGCCGACGTTGCTCTTGAGCACGTCCAGCCACAGGCAGCGCGCGCCGCCCTGGCTGGCCCGTTGCAACACGTGGTCCAGCAGCAGCCGGCCATGGCCCTGGCCGGCCTGGGACTTGAGCAGGTAGATCTTCTGCAACTCGGCCCCGACCTTGCCGCTGCCGGGCATGGGCCGGTTCCAGTTGAGCTTGGCGAACCCGATGGGCACCTGCTGCGCGTTGAGGGCCAGCAGCCACATATGTTGGTGCCGGGCGGCCAGGGATTGCTCCAGCAACTGGGGCGCGAAGTCCTGGTCGAGAAAACGCTGCATGCCCTCGGCGCTCCAGATCGAGGCGAAATGTTCGCGGTAGGTGGCGCGGCCTATGGTCTGCAACGTTTCCAGATCGCGGTGTTCGGCTTCACGGATGGTGATCATGCTGCGTTCCTTGCCAGGTCGGGGTGGCGCAGCTTACTTCGAGCCTGCGTGCCAGGGCCAGAGTGATAGGGCCAGAGTGCCAGGGTGCAATGCCCGGGCACGATGGCGCCGGCCCGTGGTCGTAATGGCAGTTGCCCTTGTCCCTTGCCCGGCCATTGCCGTGGCCTTCAGGAGATGCCATGAGCCAGGCCGTACTTGCCACCGAAACCAATCGCCGCCAATTGCAGCAGATCATCTCGGGACTGTCCGACGGGGTGATCCTGATCGAAACCGACAAGGCCAGGAGCCTGCTCTGGGCCAATGAGGCGGCCCTGGCCATGCACGGGGTCAGCGAAGTCAGCCAGCTGGGCGCCAATGCCCGGGAATACGCCAAGCGTTATGCCTTGCGCTATCGCAACAACCATCCCCTGGCCCTGGACAGCTACCCCATCAGCCGGGTGGCCGCCGGCGAGACCTTCAGCGATGTGGTGGTGGAGGTCCAGGCCGAGATCGACGGCCAGTCCAGGCATTGGGTGCACCGGGTGCGCAGCATGATCCTCACTGATCGCAGCGGCGTCCCGGAATCGCTGGTGCTGATTCTCAGCGATGCCACCGACTGGGCCAGCGCCGAGCAGCGCTTCGAGAAGACCTTCAGCGCCAACCCGGCGCCGGCGGTGATCTGCCGCCTCAGCGACCTGCGCTACATCAAGGTAAACCAGGGCTTCCTGGAAATGACCGGCTACGCCCGGGACCAGGTGATCGGCCGCTCGGTGTACGAGCTGGATGTGCTGGAGGACGCCGAGCACAAGGACCTGGCCATCGAGCGCCTGGGGCAGGGCGCGACCATTCCGCAGATGCAGGCCGAGCTGCGCCTGCCCGAAGGCGGCAGCAAGCTGGTGATCGTCGCCGGCCAGCCCCTGGATATCAACGACGAAGACTGCATGCTGTTTTCCTTCATGGACCTGGAGCCGCGGCGCAAGGCCGAGATCGCCCTGCGCCAGAGCGAGGAGCGCTTCGCCCGCTCGTTCCGCCTGACCCCGGTACCGACCCTGGTGTGCAGCGCCGAGCAGCAGATCGTCGACGTCAACGAAGCCTTCCTCAACACCTGCGGCTACAGCAGCGAGGAACTGCTGGGCAAGACCATCGACAGCATCGGTTTCATCGCCGAGCAGGCGGCGGCCCGGCAGTTGTTCGGCCAGCTGGAGAAGAGCGGCCACGTCATGGGCCAGGACCTCAAGGTGCGCAAGAAGGGCGCCGAGCTGATCGACTGCGTGGCCTACGCCGACACCGTGGTGATCCAGGACCAGCCCAGCTACCTGCTGGTGCTGATGGATATCAGCGATCGCAAGCGTTCCGAACTGGAGCTGGTGGGCGCTATCGAGGAGGTGATGCGCGACGCTTCCTGGTTCAGCCAGACCCTGATCGAAAAACTCGCCAATGTCCGCAACAGCCGTGGCCCTGGCGCCCCGGGCCCGTCCTCGGCCGACCTGACCGCCCGCGAACGTGAAGTACTGGGGTTGATCTACCAGGGCCTGGCGGACAAGGAGATCGCCGCCCAGTTGCAACTGGCCCTCAATACCGTGCGCAACCACGTGGCGACCCTGTATTCCAAACTCGGCGTGCACAGCCGTGGCGAGGCCATCGTCTGGGCCCGCGAGCGTGGGTTGTTCGCTGGCGCCCTGGTGGGCGGGCCGCGTTGAGCTGGTGCACATGCACTAGTGCGGCTAGTGCATATGCGCCTTTTGCCAAGCGTCGCGGCTTCTTAGGCTGTGAGTGTGCGCAGGTCCGTTGGTGGAACCTGGCGCCCGATCAACCACAGCGAAAGGACAATCGACATGGCGAGCGAACAGCTCAAGGGCAAGGTGGACAAGGCGGCCGGCAAGGCCCAGGCGATGGTGGGCGAACTGCTGGACGATGAGCCGATGCAGGCTCGAGGCATGGCCCGGGAAGCGGCAGGCCAGTTGCAGGAGCACTACGGCCAGGTGCTGGACCGGGGCTTGCAGTGGGCCCGGGAGCGTCCGCTGGCCAGCGCGGCGTTGTTGGCGGGTGTCGGCCTGCTGGCCGGCCTGTTGCTGCGGCGTCGCTGAGATGCCCGGGGTGATTACCCAGGCGCAGCTACGGGCCTGTATCGAACAGCGCCTGGCGCCACTGGCTTGCAGCTTCACCACGGCGGGCGACGGCACCCTGACCCTGCGGGTGTTCGAGCCCCACAGCGGCCGGGTCGACCTGGTGGCCAGCGGGCTCAGCCTCAAGGCCCTGCGCAGCGAGGCCGATGTGGCGAAGATGATCGACGAGCTGCTCTATGAGCTGGACAGCAACTCCCTGGGGCGCATCGGCCTGACGCCCTGAGCCTTCTCGATGGCGGCGCCGCTGGCGCTGGACTATAAGCAAAGGGTCGCTGGCCGCGCTCGCGGCCGGCCTTGCGAGTCGGCTCCATGTCCGCAGTCTTTCCCTGCTCCGATCGTGGTGAACCGTGAACGCCCGGGTCCAGGGTGTGCCCGGTCGTTTGGACAATATCGTCCTGGTGGCGGATCTGGCCGGGACCGCGGTGTTCGCCGTGGAAGGCTGATCCTCGCCCGACGCCTGGGGCTGGCACCCATGGCTTGCGCCTGGTTGGCCGGCAGCGCGTGTTTCGCCCTGCGCATGCTCTCGGTGCACTACGGCTGGCAATTGCCCCGGGCCTGACTGGCGCAGACCGCTGCGTGTGGCCGCTGCCGCAGGCTGCGCATGGGCGCGCAGCGGCCACAGGGGCAGCGGCTATTCGGTGATCAGGTTGGGGTGGCAGTCCAGGCTCAGGCGGGCGCCGCCGCGTTCGCTGGTGCCGACGTCGAGCTTGAAGCCGTGCAGGTCGACGATCGCCGCGACGATCGACAGGCCCAGGCCAAAGCCGCCCTGGGCGTTGTTTTCGTCGACCCGGTAGAAGCGCCGGAACACCGCGGCGCGCTCCGCCGGGGGAATCCCCGGGCCGGAGTCGAGCACTTCCAGGCGCGGGCTGCCGCCGTCGTCCAGGCCACGCAGGATCACCTCGCCACCCGGTGGGGTGAACTTGATCGAGTTGCTCAACAGGTTGGCCAGGGCCTCGAACAGCAGCGCCCGGTCGCCGACCATGCGCGGCAGGCTTGGCGGCACCTCCAGCACCAGGCTCAGGCGGCCTTCCTCGGCCAGGGGCAGGTAGAAATCATGCAGCTCTTGCAGCAGCGGCAAGGGGTCGAGTTCGAGAAAACCCGAACGGCGCCGACGGTCTTCCAGTTCCGAGATCCGCAGCAACCCGCGAAAACGCGCCATCAGGGTATCGGCTTCCGCCAGCAACTGGTCCATCTGCAACGCCTGGGGCGAGCCTTCTTCGGCCTGCTGTTGCAGGCGATAGAGCTGGGCCCGCAGGCGGGTCAATGGGGTGCGCAGATCGTGGGCGATGTTGTCGCACACACCCTTGACCTCATGCATCAGCCGCTCGATGCGCTCGAGCATGGCGTTGACGATGGCCGCCAGCATGTCCAGCTCGTCGCGCCGATTGGACAGCGGCAGGCGCCGGGTCAGGTCGCCGGCGACGATGGCGTCGGCACTGGCCTGGATCTGCCGGATGCGCCGCAACGGCCGGCGCCGCAGCAGGTGCCAGCCGGCCGCGCCGGGAATGATGGTCAGGGAAATCCCCCAGAGCAGGGCGTGGAGGATGATGCGGGTCACCGCGAACAGCGAGCCGTTGTCGCGCACCAGCACCAGCCAGCGGCCGTCGCGGGTCAGGGTGGCCACCGCATCGCAACTGTCCCGGGGCAGGCTCGGGTCGTCGGAGTCGATGCAGTTTTTCAGCTCGTGGATCTGGCCATCCAGGGGCAGGTCCTCGGGGATCTCGCGGATCGGCCCGCTCAGTGGCCGGCGCTGGGCGTCGAACAGGCCGTAGGCGTCGATGGCGCGCATGTCGAAGGTCATGCTGGTGGCCAGGGCCTCCACCAACTGCTCGCCCTCGAAGCGGGCGAACAGGTGCTGGCGCTGCATCAGCGAGTGCTTGGCCAGGCTGTCCAGGTAGTTGGAGACCTCGTAGTACAGCACCCCCATGAGGATGCAGCTCCAGGCCACGAACAGCGAACTGTAGAGCGCCAGCAGGCGGCTGCTGGAAGAGCGCCAGCCCTTAGAGGGGTTCAGCGATGACATAACCCGAGCCTCGCACGGTGCGGATCAGCGGGGCCATGCCGGGTGGGTCGATCTTCTTGCGCAGGCGGCCGATGTGCACGTCGATCAGGTTGGTCCCCGGGTCGAAGTGATAACCCCAGACCTCCTCGAAGATCATCATCCGCGAGAGGATCTGCCCGGTGTTGCGCATCAGGAATTCCAGCAGCTTGTATTCGGTGGGCAACAGGCTCAGCAGTTGCTCGGCGCGGGTCGCCTCGCGGCTGATCAGGTTCAGCTCCAGGTCCGCCACCCGCAGGCTGGTGTCGAAATCCTTGACCGTGTTCTTGCGCCGCAGCAGCACCTCGACCCGGGCCGCCATCTCGTCGGAGGCGAAGGGCTTGGTCAGGTAGTCGTCGCCGCCGGCGCGCAGGCCGCGCACGCGCTCGTCGACATCGGACAGGGCGCTGATCATCAGGATCGGCGTCGACACGCCGATGGTGCGCAGGGTGGTGACGATGGCCAGTCCGTCCAGCTCAGGCAGCATGCGGTCCAGGGTGATCAGGTCGTAGTCGCCGCTGACGGCGCGCACCAGGCCTTCGCGGCCGTTGTCCACCCAGTCCACGTCCAGGCCGTGGCTGCTCAGTTCAGCGACGATTTCCCGGGCCGTCACGGCGTCGTCTTCAATGGTCAGAATGCGGGTCATGGGCGGAGCACCTGTTGCAAGGGTTCATGGCACAGGAGGGCATTCTGCCAAGAAACCGCGGCCTGGATTCTAAAAAAACTTTCATCTATCGCACTCACCCCATCATGGTCAGTGAAATCCAGCGTCACTGGGCCAGAACGCTGATATCATCTGGCCACTTTTTTGCCAGGAGGCACGAGCATGGGCAGGGTGATCCAAATGGGCAGCAAACCCGCTTCATTGCTGTGCCTGGGCCTGCTCCTTTTGCTGGGCAGCAGCGTTGCGCTGGCGGGCAACCAGCCCTGCTCCGGGCGCAAGGGCGGCATTGCCCGCTGCGATGGCGAGTTGTTCCTGTGCCGCGACGGCTCCATCAGCGCCTCGAAGAAAAACTGCGCGCTGATGTTCGGCGAACCTGCACCCAGCCCCCGGGCGCAACCGTTGCTGCGCGACGCCGAGGGCTGCAGTTGCGGCTCCGGCAGCTTCTGCACCGGGCCCAGGGGCGGGGTCTATTGCCTGACGCCCAGTGGCAATAAAAGCTACAAGCGGCGCTAGCCAAGCCGGCGCCGGATCCTTCCATTCCAGACTATCGACGATGAACAACACCTCCCGTTTCAAACGCCTGGGCTGGCTGCTGCTGGTGAGCCTGGTGCTCAACAGCCTGAGCCAGATCCTGCTGGCATTGCCCGTGGCCATCGCCCTGGTGGGCGCCGTGCCGCATCATGCCTGGAGCCTGTTGGTGACCACGGGCGTCAAGATCCTCCTGCTGACGCCGCTGACCGCCGTGATCCCGGGCCTCTTGATGCTCTTCGGCCTGCGCTTTGGCGCCTGGGCCTGCCTGCCGATGTGCATCCTGCTGATGATCCTGGGGCCCTGGCCTGGAACCAGCATCGGCCAGTTCCTGCTGGGTTACTGGATCATCGCCTTGCTGGGCCGCTTTGCCTGGCTCAAGGGGCGCGACCTGTACTACTACGTCCGGGCCAAGGCCTGAGTCTGACCGTGCAGAACGCCCGCCGGACAACCGATCCAGTGGGCAATCTGCCCGGCCCCTGGCGTTTTGTTCGCGCTGCAACCTACTGAAAAACAAAGCATTCATTGGTTTCGTGCAACTGGCATGACGACTGCAATCCCCTGATCGAGACTTGCTTCGTCACCTTCATCTGCCAGGAGCAGAACAACAATGAACAGACCTTCTGAACACCTGCTTGCTACCACCGATGTCTCCAGCCATGGCTCGGGGGTGTCATGGTCGGCGATCTTCGCCGGCGCCGCGGCGGCTGCGGCCCTGTCGTTGATCCTCTTGCTGCTGGGCCTGGGCCTGGGGTTCTCCTCGGTGTCGCCCTGGACCGGCAGTGGCCTGGGCGCCAAGGGCCTGGGTATCTCCAGCATCGTCTGGTTGGCTCTGACGCAGATTGTCGCTGCGGCCCTGGGCGGCTACCTGGCCGGGCGCTTGCGGGTGAAATGGGCCAACCTGCACGGTGATGAAGTGTATTTTCGCGACACCGCCCATGGCTTCCTGGCCTGGGCCGTGGCGACCCTGGTCACCGCGACGTTGCTGGTAGGCACCGTTGGCAGCCTGGTTGGCGGCGGCCTGCAGGCTGGTGCTCAGTTGGCCGGCGGCGTTGCAGGAGCGGCGACCCAAGTGGCCGGTCAGGCGGCCAGCCAGGGTTCCCGGGAGGATTATGGCTACTTCGTCGACAGTCTGTTTCGCGATGATCGCCCGGTGGCAGTGAGTGACGATGCGGCCCGGGGCACCGTGTCGCGCATCTTCGTGCGGACCCTGGGCAACGATGGTCAGTTGGCTACCGAGGACCGGGCCTACCTTGCGCAACTGGTGGCCCAGCGTACCAACCTCGGCCAGGCCGAGGCCGAGCGGCGGGTCGATGAAGTGTTCGCCAAGGCCCACCAGGCCGTGGAACAGGCCAAGCAAGCGGCCAGGGAGGCAGCCGATACCGCTGCCAAGGTCGCTGCATGGTCCTCGCTGTGGATGTTCATCGCACTACTGTGCGGCGCTTTCTTCGCCAGCCTGGCCGCGCTATACGGCGGCCGTCGTCGGGACGCGGTGGTCTGGGTCGAGACCGACCTCCAGCCACGTACCACAGCGCCCCTTGCCACCCATTGATCAGGAGATATCCCCCATGCGCTCATTACTCTTGTGGTTCCTCGGCGTACCTATCCCGGTAATCATCCTGATTGCCCTGTTCATGCATTGATGCCCGCGCGTTGATGCCACTGTGAACCGCTGCCGGCCTGTGCCCGCAGCGGTTTTTTTTGCCCCTGGCCCGAGACGTCGGGACACTGGCGGCATTTTCATGACGTTGCGCGGGCATTTGCTTGGCCCAAGTCAATACTCGTGTCCGACAAACCGACTAGATTGGCCCGCGCCTGGTTCTGGCAGAGTCTCCGGAACCGTGACGTTGCCACGTCCCCGCGCCGGGACCCGGACGGCAGGATGCCGGCAACCGCCTTTCACTTCTTCACGGATGAACCGCAATGCGTCAGATAGACCGCAACTTCGATATTCAGCCGCTGCAGCATGCGGACATGACCATCAGCCTCAATGGCCAGCCGGTCACCGCCGCGCTGGGCGAGACCGTCCTCAGCGTCATCCAGGCCACCGGCCTGCGCCAGGTGGCCCGCAACGACCATGGGCAATTGGTGGGTGCCTACTGCGGCATGGGCGTGTGCCATTGCTGCCTGGTGCAGATCGATGGCCGGCACAAGCGCCGGGCCTGCCAGACCCTGGTCAAGCCAGGCATGCAGGTGCAGACCCTGACCAACCGCATCAATGAAACGGAGCCCAGCCTATGAGCCAGAATCCGCTAATCGTCGGCGGTGGCCCGGCGGGCATGGCAGCGGCCATCGAGTTGGCCGAGCACGGCGTGCACAGCACCCTGATCGAAGAGGCTTCGCGCCTGGGCGGGGTGGTCTATCGCGGGCCACTGCGCGATGGCGTACAGCTGGATTACCTGGGGCCGCGCTACAGCGAGATGCTGGCCAAGCTGCACGGTGACTTCGGCGACCATGAACAGATGATCGACGTGCGCCTCAACAGCCGGGTGATCGGCGCCGAAGGCAGCCATAGCCTGATGCTGCTCGATGGCGAGGAACAAGTGCAGGAAGTGCCCTACGGGCAACTGGTGCTGGCCGCTGGCTGCCACGAACGCAGCGTGCCGTTCCCCGGCTGGACCCTGCCCGGGGTCAAGCTGCTCGGTGGCCTGCAATTGCAGATCAAGAGCGGGGTGGTCAAGCCCCAGAGCCCGGTGGTGATCGCCGGCACCGGCCCGCTGCTGCCCCTGGTGGCCTGCCAGCTGCATGCCGCAGGCGTGCGCGTGGCCGGAGTCTACGAGGCCAGTGCCCTGGGCAAGATCGCCAAGCAGAGCCTGGCCCTGCTCAACAAGCCGCAGTTGTTCCTCGATGGCTTGAGCATGCTGGCCTACCTGAAGCTACACGGCATCGCCCTGCGCTATGGCTGGGGCGTGGTCGAGGCCCAGGGCCAGGACGCCCTCAGCGTAGTGACTGTGGCCCCGTATTCCAGCGACTGGCAGCCGGACATGTCCCAGGCCCAGCGCATCGCCGCCCAGACCCTGGCCATCGGCTACGGCTTCATTCCGCGCACCCAGCTCAGCCAGCAGATGGACCTGGAGCACAGCTTCAGCGACGACGGCTACCTGCGGGCCAACGCCAACGTCTGGCAGCAGAGCAGCGAGCCGCATATCCACCTGGCCGGCGACATGGGCGGCATCCGTGGTGGTGAAGCGGCGATGCTCAGTGGCCGTATCGCAGCGTTGTCGATCCTGATGCAGCGCGATGTGTTGAGTAACGAAGCGGCCCTGCGCCGGCGCCAGGGCTACGAGCGCAAGCTGGCCTCGATCCTGCGCTTTCGCGGTGCGGTGGACCGCTACACCGCACGTGGTGTCGGACAGATAGAACTGCCCAAGGGCGACACCGTGATCTGCCGTTGCGAGCACACCACTCGCAACGATATCGAACGGGCGCTGGCCCAGGGCGTCGAGGACATGGCCAGCCTGAAGATGCGCACCCGGGTGAGCATGGGCGACTGCCAGGGGCGGATGTGCGTGGGCTATTGCAGCGACCGCCTGCGCCAGGCCACCGGGCGCAAGGATGTGGGCTGGATTCGCCCGCGCTTCCCGCTGGATCCGATTCCATTCTCCGCCTTTGCGCCGGCCGACCAGGAGGTCTCCAAGCATGACTAAGCACTATGACGTGGTAATCGCCGGTGGCGGCGTGATCGGGGCGTCCTGCGCCTATCAGCTGTCCAAGCGCAAGGGCCTGAAGGTGGCCTTGATCGACTCCAAGCGCCCGGGCAATGCCAGCCGTGCCTCGGCCGGCGGCCTGTGGGCCATCGGCGAATCGGTGGGCCTGGGTTGCGGGGTGATCTTCTTTCGCATGATGTCGGCCAACCGCAAGCGCGAGGCCCAGGGCTCGGCGGTGGTGGTGGACTCCAGCACCCCGCACATCCTGCCGCAATCGTTCTTCGACTTCGCCCTGCAGTCCAACGAGCTGTACCCGCGCCTGCACCGCGAGCTGATCGGCTTGCATGGCATGGACTTCAAGTTCGAGCACACCGGGCTCAAGTTCGTCATCTACGACGATGAAGACCGGCTGTACGCCGAGCATATCGTCGGCTGCATCCCGCACCTTTCGGAGCAGGTGCGCTGGCTCGACCAGGCGGCCCTGCGCGCCTCCGAGCCGAGCATCAGCCATGAGGCCCAGGGCGCCCTGGAGTTCCTCTGCGACCATCAGGTCAACCCGTTCCGCCTCACCGACGCCTACACCGAGGGCGCCCGGCAGAATGGCGTCGACGTGTTCTTCAACACCAACGTCACCGGTGTCTTGCACCAGGGCAACCGGGTCACTGGCGTGCAGACCGCCGAGGCCGGGGTGTTCCATTGCTCGACCCTGATCAACGCCGCCGGCGCCTGGGCTGCGGAACTGAGCCTGCAGGCCACGGGGATGGAGATCCCGGTCAAGCCGGTCAAGGGCCAGATCCTCCTGACCGAGCGCATGCCCAAGCTGCTCAACGGTTGCCTGACCACCAGCGACTGCTACATGGCGCAGAAGGACAACGGCGAGATCCTCATCGGCAGCACCACCGAGGACAAGGGCTTCGACGTGACCACCACCTATCCGGAGATCAACGGCCTGGTGCAGGGCGCGGTGCGCTGCATTCCCGAGCTGGCACAGGTCAACCTCAAGCGCTGCTGGGCGGGGCTGCGTCCCGGTTCGCCGGATGAGCTGCCGATCCTCGGGCCGATGGACGGGATCCAGGGTTACCTCAACGCCTGCGGGCACTTCCGCACCGGCATCCTGACCTCGGCGATCACCGGGGTGTTGCTGGACAAGCTGGTGCATGAGGAGGCGCTGCCGCTGGATATCACGCCATTCCTGGCCCGTCGCTTCGCCCTGGAGCCGCAGAAGAAACTGGCGTAGCGCGCCTGGCCTGAACGCCAGCCAAGCCGGCGGGCCTTTTTGTTTCTAGCGCAGTCGTTGTCGCAGGGGGGGCGATTGCTGGAAGGTCCTGCGGACCTTGGCGCAGCTTCGCAGGCTCAGCAGCGGCTACAGAGGCTGCGCACGGTCGCGCAGCGGCCACAGGGGCGCCGAGTTATTGGCGGTTCCAGGCCGCCGGGTTGACCAGGTTCGCCGGGCGATCGCCGGCCAGGGCAGCGAGGATATTGTCCACCGCGCAGCGCGCCATGGCCTCACGGGTTTCGAAGGTGGCCGAGCCGATATGCGGGGTGGCCACCACATTGGAGAGTTGCAGCAGCGGCGAGTGATGATCCAGCGGCTCTCGTTCGAACACGTCCAGCCCGGCGCCGCGAATGCGCCGCTCCTGTAGCGCTTGGATCAACGCCGCCTCGTCCACCACCTTGCCCCGGGAAATATTGATGAAGATGCTTTCGGGGCGCATCAGGGCGAATTCCCGGGCGCCGATCAGGCCCTGGGTCTGAGGGGTCAGCGGCAGGGTCAGGCAGATGAAGTCGGCCTCTTGCAGCAGTTGCTCGAGGCTGCGATAGCGGGCGCCGAAGCGTTGCTCCACGGCCGGCTTGGGGTGGTTGCTGTGGTAGATCACCGGCATGCCGAAGCCGAAGTGCCCGCGCTGGGCCAGGGCCTCGCCGATACGGCCCATGCCGATGATGCCCAGGGTCTTGCCGTGTACGTCGCTGCCAAAATGCGCCGGGCCGATGCTGTGGTTCCACTGGCCGGCGCGAACCATGCCGGCCAGCTCCACCACGCGCCGGGCACTGGCCAGGATCAACGCGAAGCCGGTGTCGGCGGTGGTCTCGGTAAGCACGTCCGGGGTGTTGCTCAGCAGGATGCCGCGCCGGGTCAGGTAGTCGATATCGTAGTTGTCGACCCCCACCGAGACGCTGGCCACGGCTTCCAGCCGTGGCGCCAGGTCCAGCAGCGGGGCATCCAGGCGCAGGCTGGCGCCCAGCAGGCCGTGGGCCTCGGGCAGGGCCTGGCGCAAGTGCTCCAGGCCGGTATCGTCGAGGTTTTCGATCAGGGTGACCGCCACCTGTTCCTGCAGGCGAGCCATCAGCGACGGCGAGAGTTTCTTGTACAGCAGCAGATGTTTTTTCATGGAAGTCTCTGTGGCGATTCAGGAATGGGCCAGGCGCCGGCGCAGCGCCAGGGGTTTGGCCTGCGGCGTGCTGGCGCCGGGCTTGAGCAACAGGGTGAGCAGCACCGACAGCAGCAGCGCGCCGCTCATCAGCAGGTAGGAGGCCGCCGGCGAACCGGTGGCGCTGTTCAGGTAGCCCACCAGGTAGGAGCCGCCGAACGAACCCAGGGCGCCCATGCTGTTGATCAGCGCCATGGCGCCGCCGGCGACGTTGGCCGGCAGGATCTCCGGGACGATGGCGAAGAACGGCCCGTAGGGCGCGTACATGCAGGCCCCGGCGATCACCAGCAGGCCGTAGGACCACCAGAAATGCTCGGCCCCCAGCAGGTACGAGCCATAGAAGGCGAAGGCGGCCACCAGCAGCGGTGGCCAGACGAAGCGCTTGCGCTTCTGGATCCGGTCCGACCCCCAGGACACCCCGAGCATGGCAATCACCGCCGCCAGGTAGGGCAGGGCCGAGAGCCAGCCGGCTTCGACCATGTCCATCTGCGCGCCATGCTTGAGGATCGATGGCAGCCAGAGAACGAAGCCATAGACGCCGATGCTCCAGCAGAAGAACTGCAAGGCCAGGATGATCACCTTGGGCGAGCGGAAGGCTTCGGCGTAGTTCTTCACCGCCTTGATGCCTTGCTGCTCGGCGGCCAGGGCGTTCTCCAGGTCTTGTTTTTCCTGCTCGCCCAGCCACTTGGCCTGGCTCGGCCGATCATCGGCCAGGCGCCACCAGATGAAGGCCCAGAGCACCGCCGGCAGGCCTTCGATGATGAACATCCAGCGCCAGCTGAAATGCTCCACCAGGTAACCCGACACTACCGACATCCACAGCATGGTCACCGGGTTGCCAAGGATCAGGAAAGTATTGGCCCGCGAGCGTTCGGCCCGGGTGAACCAGTGGCACAGGTAGACCAGCATCGCCGGCATCACCGCGGCCTCCACCACGCCGAGCATGAAGCGGATGCCGATCAGCATGTAGGCATTGGCGACGATGCCGGTGAGGGTGGCCAGGCCGCCCCAGAGAATCAGGCTGACGAAGATCAGCTTCTTCACGCTGCGCCGCTGCGCGTAGATCGCCCCCGGCACCTGGAAGAAGAAATAGCCGAGGAAGAACAGTGCGCCCAGCAGCGACGACAGCCCGGGGGTGATGTTCAGGTCGGCGGCCATTCCCGAGGCGGCGGCGAAGCCGTAGTTGGCACGGTCCAGGTAGGCCAGGCTGTAGGTGATGAAGACGATGGGCATGATGTACCACCAACGGCGGGCGGCGAGTTTGAGCGTATCCATGGCAGTTCTCCTGAGCTTGTTGTTCTTGTCGCAACAGGTGGTTGTTGGGTTCTTGGCCTCGAGGCCGGCCGGCTCTAGAGCGCGGCCGCCAGGCATGGCCGGTCGGTGGGCAGTTCATGGCGGTAGGGCAGGCCCTCCATGTCGCCACGGCTCTGCACCGCGCGGCTGCCGCTCCAGTTGGCCCGCTGCACCGCCTCGACCATGCCGCAGCTTTCCAGCAGGGCGCTGACCAGGCCCACGGCGAAGGCATCGCCAGCGCCCACGGTGTCCACCACCTGGGGCACCGGCACGGCGTCGACGAAGCCGGCATCCAGTTGGGTGCGGTAGTAGGCGCCATGGGCGCCGAGCTTGATCACCACTGCCTCGGCGCCCTGGTCCAGGTAGAAGGCGGCGATGTCCGCCGGATCCTCGTAGCCGGTCAGCAGCCGGCCTTCGCCCAGGCCCGGCAGCACCCAGTGGGCCAGGGCCGCCAGGCGGTTGATCTCGCGGATCATCAACGCTTCGCTGGCCCACAGGCTTGGGCGCAGGTTGGGATCGAACGACACGCTGCGCCCGGCGGCGCGCTGGGTGCGCATCAGGTAGTGGGTCAGTTCCCGGGTCGCATCCGACAGCGCCGGGGGAATCCCGGTGGCGTGCAGGTGCCGGGCGCGCAGCAGCGCAGGGGCGACGTCGCTGATGTTCAGGTGGCTGGCCGCCGAGCCGCGACGGAAGTACTCGACCCGGGGATCATCGCCGGTCTCTTCCCGGGACTTGAGCTGGAAGCCGGTCGGGTGCAGTGGATCGCAACGCACGAAGCGGCAGTCCAGGCCCTCGGCCTTGAGGGTGTCGAGCACAAAGCGGCCCAGGGAGTCGTTGCCGACCCGGCTCAGCCAGGCCACCTTGAAGCCCAGGCGCGACAGGCCGATGGCCACGTTGCTGTCGGCACCGGCGATGCGCTTGTGGAAGTGCTCGACCTGGGCCAGGTCGCCGCTGTGTTCGGCGACGAACATGGCCATGGTCTCGCCAAAGGACAGGATATCGATCTCAGACATTGGTGTTCTCCAGTCGCGACTGGCCCAGGCGGGCCAATTGCTCGACCTGGGTCGCGGTCACCCGCACCAGGTCGTCGCCCTGCAACGGGTATTCCACGGCCCGGGTAATACCTTGGGTCATGTGCCGCAGCAGTTGTTCCCACTGATGCAGTTCCGGGCTGCCGGGCGGTATCGCCACCAGCTTGCCGTCGACCCGCTGGCGCACCGCCTTGCAGTGCACGTAGCCGACATGCCGGCCCAGCACGCGCGCGGCGTTGACCGCCGATTGCTCCTGCCATTGCCAGTTGCCGATATCGAAAGTCATGCGCAGCGGCAGGTTGAGGGTTTCCACGGCGCTGAAGAACCGCTGGAACGGCTCGATGCGCCCGCCGTGGGCGGTTTGGTCGTTCTCCACCAGCAGTTGCAGCGGCTGGCGGAACAGCAGGCTGGCCAGGCAGCGCAGGTCGTGATGCTCATTGAAGTGGCCGAGGGATACCTTGAGCTGGCGGGCGCCGAACTCCCGGGCCCGCTGCAAGGTGGCGGACAGCTCCGGCGCCGGTTCGCTGCGCCCCGGCTGCCACAGCTCCAGGGGCGAGGAGTACACGCTGTCCAGCCCGTGTTCACGGGCGCCCTGGGCCAGCTCGGCGGGGTTCTCGCCGCTCAGCAGTTCTTCGCGCCATTCGATGCAGGACGCCCCGGCGGCGGCTACCAGGGGGATGAAGTACCCCTGGCCGTGCTGGCGCACCAGGTCCGCGCCGTAGCTGGACAGGCTGATGGAAACGGGTGATCTAGTCATGTTGCCTACCTCTGAAACCGGTTTCATTTTTGTTCGAGTCAATACTGTGTTGCTGTCTGTCCCTGTGCTTGCTGCACCTTGTGGCCGCTGCGCGCCCATGTGCAGCCTGCGGCAGCGGCCACACGCGATGCACCCAGCCTCGTACGGCCTTGCACAGCCTTATCCTCGGGCCTGGCAGGTAGAGCCGCGGACGATCAATTGCGCGGGGAAATCCACTACCCGGGCCGGGCCGCTGTCGCCACGCAGGCGCTTGAGCAGGCATTCGAAGGCGCTGGCGCCGATGGCCGCCGTGGGTTGGGCCAGGGCGGTGATGCCGTTGCCCACCAGCGGGTACCAGTCCAGATCATCGAGGGCGATCAGGCCCAGCTCGCCGAACAAGGGACGATCAAGCTGGCGCAGGGCATTGGTGGCTGCCAGGGCAGCCACGCCATTGGCGCAGAACAGCGCCTTGGGCCCGGCGCCGGGACTGTCGAGGAAGGTCTGCAGGCCGGCAGTGAGCCCGGCGCCGGTTTCCAGCACCTGGCCACGCAGGGAGGGGTGGCGGACGATCTCGGCGTGGAAGCTGGTGCTGCGCTCCAGGCGCGAGCTGGTGCCGTCATGGGGTTCGCTGACCAGCAGTAGGTCGCGGTAGCCCTGTTGTTCCAGGTGCTCGATGGCCAGGTGCACCGCCGCCGGGTTGTCCAGGCCCACGAGGTCAGCCTGCAACTGCGCCAGCTTGCGATCCACCAGCACCATGGGCATTTCCTCCTGCAATTGCTGCAATTGGTCCAAGTGGTGGCCCAGGGTGTTCACGATCAGGCCTTCGATGTTGTAGGCCCGCAGGTTGGCCAGGTGCCGGGCTTCCTGCTGGTCGTCGCGGTCGGTGTTGCACACCACCAGGCTGTAGCCGTGCAGGCGGCAGGCGGTTTCCACGCCGTGCATCACGGCAATCGAATAGGGGTTGCGGATATCGGCCACCAGCATGCCGATCAGGCGCGTGCGCCCGCGCTTCAGGCCGCGGGCCATCTGGTTCGGGCGATAGCCCAGTTCGCTGATGGCTTGCTCGATGCGCAGGGCGATGGCGTCGGAAAGCAGGGCGCGGTCTTCGCCGATGAAGCGCGACACACTGGCCTTGGAGACCCCGGCACGGTGGGCGACATCGAGCATGGTGACGCGGCTGCGCTGGGCGGCGGAAAACTGATTCACGGGCGCTGACCTTGTTCTTGGAATTATCGGTTCGCAGGATCTGTGAGGTTGCCCTGAAACCGGTTTCAGGAAACCGCAGAATCGGTTGCGCCGTCAAGTCTGTTGCAGGGGGAAAACAGCCCGCGTTCTTTGCCCAGCTGACCAGCGGTGGGCTGCGAGCCGCTGCCGGGCTAGCTGAACAGCCCGGCGGCGATATTGATGGAAAAGCCCAGGATCGCGGTGTTGAACAAAAAGCCGATCAGCGACTGGGCGAGGACGATCCTGCGCAGCTCGCGGGTGGCCACGCCGACGTCCGAGGTCTGCACGGCCACGCCGATGGTGAAGGAGAAATACAGGAAATCCCAATAGTCGGGATCCTTGAGGTTCTCGGCGAAGCGCAGGGCCGGTTCCGGGCCGTCCCAGGTGTAGTAGAGGCGGGCGTAGTGGACGCTGAAGATCACCCCCACCAGCAGCCAGGAGCCGATCACCGTCAGGCCGGTGAAACCGTAGTGCAGCAGGCGTCGGGTGGTGTCCAGGTCCTTGCTGCCCACCAGTTCCAGGGTGATGGCCACCAGGCTGGCGATGGCGGCGACGCAGACGATCAGCAGCACCAGCCCGGCGTTTTCGTCCTCGGCCTCGGCGATGCGCTTGACCTGGTCGGCCCGGGCCCGGACCGTGAGCCAGAACATCAACGCCAGGTAGGTCCAGACCGCCACGTTCCAGCCGATGAGGATCTTGCCGGTGAGGGTCTGGGCCGGCACCAGCAAGCCGGCGATGCAGCCGGCCAGGACACCGAAGGTCAGGCGGGGATGGGTACGGATCACGATGGACATGGCGACTCGCCGTTGCAGGACAGGTGCTGAACCTTAGCACGGCAGTTTTGCCGGTTTCGCCTGGTGGTAGCTGCGCAGGCCTGTAGATACCGTCATGCCCGTTACCGGGCAAGCGCAACTCGGTGTCAGGCGGGCTTGGCCATGATCGCGCTGAACAGCTCGGACTCCAGCCAGCCCTGCAACCAGGCTTGCAGCGCCGGGTAGGGCGCCTGGGCGAACCAGTCGCGGTCGACATGGGCGAACTGGCGGACGAAGGGCAGCAGGGCCGCGTCCGCCAGGCTTGGATGGCCGCCCAGCAGATAGCGCTGCTGGCTCAGTAGCCGCTCCAGGCGCGCCAGGAACAGTTCGCCCTGGGCCCGGTAATGCTCCATCGGTGCTTCGGGGTAACGCTCGGCGTACTTGTAGCGATTGAGGTGGACCTTGAACACCTGGTCGTTGTCCTCGATCAGCCCCGCCATCTGCGCCCGGGCTTGAGGATCGCCCAGCAGGCGCCAGTCCCCGGGGTCATTGTGTTCCAAGGCCCAGAGCATGATCTGCAGGCTTTCATCGATCACCTGCCCACCGACGTTGAGCACCGGCACCGTGCCCTTGGGCGACAGCGCCAGCATTTCGGGTGGCTTGGCCTTGAGGCTGACTTCGACTATCCGTGGTCTCACCCCGGCATAGCGCAGGGCCAGCCGGGCGCGCATGGCATAGGGGCAGCGGCGGAACGAGTAGAGGGTGGCCTGGGCGTCGTTCATTTCACCTCCGGGTGGCTTAGGGTCTGTTGCCGTTTCGCCGCGACCGCGCCGGAGCCGGTTTTAGCGCGGGGCTAGGCACGAGACGCGAGGTTTGGCCGTCCAAATGAGCGTTCGAGTAACGACGTACCGCGCTAAAACTGGCCCGTCCCTTCGGGTTGCGCGGCAAATGGCGCCATGCGTCGTTGCGGGACTTGGCAAGGGAACAACCATTGCCTGCGTTCCACGCCTAGCCTGGCGCCATTTGTCGCGGCAACGCGGCTTGCGGCGAAACGGCAACAGACCCTAGTCCATTGCCCTGGCGGCTGACCTGGATCTGCACCGCGATGCGCTCGTGCATCTCCTGCACGTGGGAGATCACCCCGACCTTGCGGCCCTGGGCCTGGAGGCCGTCGAGGGCGTCCATGGCCAGTTGCAGCGATTCGGGGTCGAGGCTGCCGAAGCCTTCGTCGATGAACAGCGATTCGATCTTCAAGGTGCTGGAGGCCATGGACGCCAACCCCAGGGCCAGCGCCAGGGACACCAGGAAGGTCTCGCCGCCGGACAGCGAATGCACCGAGCGCAGTTCGTCGCCCATCTCGGTGTCCAGCACCAGCAGGCCGAGCATGCTGCCGCCGCGCTTGAGGCGATAACGCCGCACCAGCTGGCGCAGTTGTGCGTTGGCGTGGTGCACCAGCAGGTCGAGGTTGTAGGCCTGGGCGATCTTGCGGAACTTGTCGCCCTCGGCCGAGCCGATCAAGGCGCTGAGCCGGGCCCAGCGCTGCCATTGCTCGTACGCCTGGGCGATGCCCTGGACCAGGGCCTGGTTGGCCTCCTGGCGGCGTTGATCTTCGCTCTGCCGGGCGCGCAGCTCGGCCACTTGCTGTTCGTCGGCCAGCGCTTGTTGCGAAGTGGTTTCCAGGGCTTGGGCCAGCTCCTCGGCTTCCAGGTTGCCGTTGTGCTGGGCCTGGTGCTGCTCCAGGCGTTGCTGGCGCTCCTCGAGCAGTACCCGGGCCTGCTCGATGGCCTTGTCGTTGGCCTGCAGGCGCTCGCGCAGTTGGCGGACCTGGCTGTCGTCCAGTTCCAGCAGCCCTTGCAGCCCGGCGTCGTCGAGTTGCGGGTGCTGGGCGCGCCACTGCTCGATGCTGGCGGCCAGTTGCTGCTGCTCGGCTTCCAGGGCCTGGCAGCGCTCCTGGCCGGCCTTGAGCTCGGCGGCCAGCTGGATCAGCTGCTGTTGCAGTTCCTGCGCTTGCTGCTGGGCCGCGGCCTGGGCCATGCGGGCCTGCTCGACGCCCTGTTCCAGCTGCTGCTGCCAGTGCTCGGCGCTGTCGTGGGTTCCCAGCAACTCGGCCAACCGCTGCTGACACGCCTGTTGCTGCTGGTGCAGGGCCTCGGCCTGCTGCCGGGCGTCGTGCAATTGCTGCTGGCGGGTCTGCTGGCGGTCTTGTTCCTTGTCCAGGGCCAGCTGGCGCTGCTGCTGTTCCTGGGTTTCATCCTGCTGTTCGCGCAGTTGCTCGATGCGTTGCAGCACTTGCTGGTCCAGCTGCATGAAGCTCGCCGCCGGGTCACGGCGCAAGCCGTCGAGCAGCTCGCCGGGCAGCCACTGGCTGAAGCCGCCGAGCTCTTCGTCCAGGCGCTGGCGATCGGCGTCCAGCTGCTCGCGCTGCTTCTCCAGTTGCTGGGCGGCCCGCTGGCTGGCATCGACGGCGGCCTGCAACTGGCCTTGCAGGCGTGCGGCATCCTTTTGCAGGGTCAACAGGGCGTCCTGGCGCTGCTCGTCCTGGCCGATGCTCTGTTGCAACTGCTCCAACTGCCGTTGCAGCCAGGCATCGCGCTGGGGCGGGTCCTGGTCCAGCAGCTGGGCGCCCAGGGGATGGGCTTGCAGGCTCGGGGCCAGGGCCTGTTGTTGGGTGGCCAGTTGTTCCTGTTGCTGTAGCAGGTCTTTCTGCTGGGCGATCAGGCCCTGGACCTGGGCACGCAGTTCGGCCAGTTGCTCCTTGAGCCCATCCACGACTTTCCGGGCGGCGGCTTCTTCGTTTTCGTCATGGCGCCCAAGGCTCTGCAGCAGGGCCTCGGGTTGGTGATACGGGTGCTCGACACTGCCGCATACCGGGCATGGTTGGTCGTCCTGCAATTGCGCGCGCAACTCTTCCACACTGGCGCTGCGGGCCAGGCGCTGGCGCTCCAGCAGGGCCTGGGTCACGCTCAGGGCCTGCTCGGCCATCACCAGCTCGGCCTTGGCCTGGATCCCGATCTTGTTCAGCTCCTCGCGCTGGGTCGCCGCGGTTTGTTGCTTGTCCTGCAGGGCCTGGGCACGCTGGTCCAGCTCCTGCTGCTGAGCCCAGAGCCGGGCTAGGTCCTCGAACGAGCGTTGCTGCCTGCGGTTGTCCTGGAGCAGGGTGCCCAGCAATTGGATCTGCTCGGCCACGGCCTGGGGTTCGGCGCCGGCTTCGCGGTACAGCAGCTCCAACTGCGACCGCTGCTCGCCCAATTGGCGGGCGGCGGTTTCGGCGCGCTGCTCCAGGCCCGGCAGTTCCGCCTGGCCCTGGTTCAGGCGATTACCGATCTGCACCAGCTGTTGCAAGCGCCCGCGATAGGCATCCCAGGCTTCGCTCAGAGGCGCGAGGGTGGCGCTGTGCTGCAGTTGCCCGGCGATCCGCTCCAGGCGCTCGGCCACCAGGCGTTGCTGTTCCTGCAAGTGCTGGATGTCCTGCTGGCCCTGGGTGTTGGCCTGCTCGGCGCGCTCCCGGGCCTGGGTGGCCTGGGCCAGCTCCTGCTCCAGGCGTTGCAGGTTGCCTTGTTCGGCAAAGGCTTCGCGCAGCAGCGGCGCCTTGGCGCTGGATTGCTCCTGGGCCTGGGCCAGGTTGGCGTTACTGTCCTGGACCTGCTGCTGTCGTTGTTCTTGTTGCTGCTGCAACTGCGCTTGTTGCGCCTGTTGCTGCTCGATCTGCCGTTGCAGAGGTGCGAGGGTCGCGGTCAGTTCGACCTGGCGCAGGAACTGATGGCGCTGCGGCGCCAACTGCTCCAGGCGCTCCAGGCGCAGGCGTTCGGGGGCCAGGACCTGCACCTCTGCCTCGGCTTCCTGCAACTGCTCGGCGGCACTGTGCCGGGCCTCCTGCCACTGGCGCAATTCCTTGAGCCAGCCGTGCTGGGCCTCCAGCTGCTTGAGTTGCAGTTGCCGGGCCTTGAGCTGGTCACGGGCGGCGCCCAGTTGCTGGTCCAGCTCGGCACGTTCCTCGGCTGGCAGCGGGGCAACGCCGCTGGCCTGGGCGGTGAGGGCCTTGTGCGCTTCGTCGGCTTCCTTGGCCTTGCTGAAGGCGCGCTTGCCCAGCTGGCTGTAGATTGCCGTGTTGGTGAGCTTTTCCAGCAGTTCGCTGCGCTCTTTGTCGTCGGCCTTGAGGAAGGCGCTGAACTCGCTCTGGGCCAGCATCACAGCCCGGGTGAATTGGGCGAAGTTGAGCCCCAGCTTGGATTCGATCAGTTGTTCGTAATCGCGCTTGCTACTGGCCAGCAATTGATTGTTGTCCAGATCGGTGAGGCTCTGTCGGCTGGCTTGCAGCTTGCCCGTGGCCTTGTCGCGGGCGCGGTTGGTTTCCCAGCGGGCGCGGTAGCGGTGCCCGTCAATGCCGAAAAAATCCACTTCGGCGAACCCGCTGCCGGTGCCACGGCGCAGCAGGGTGCGTGGGTCGCCGGTGGAGATATCGCTGTCGATTTCAGGAACCTTGTTTTCCTTGGCGATGTTGTTCAGCCGAGGCACGGCGCCGAACAGCGCCAGGCACAAGGCGTCGAGCAGGGTGCTCTTGCCGGCGCCGGTGGGTCCGGTGATGGCGAACAGGCCGGCGCTGGCCAGGGGTTCGGCGGTGAAGTCGATCTCGAACGGGCCGGCCAGGGAGGCCAGGTTCTTCAGGCGGATGGCCAGGATCTTCATGGCTGCTCACCTTCGTGCTGGACGTCCTGCAACAGCAGGGCGAAATCCTTGAGGGTCTGTTCATCCGCTTCATTGGCGTAGGCATCGCGCCAGGCCCGGCGGAACAGTTCTTCGGGGCTCAGTTGATCCAGTTCGATCAGCTGGCCGCCACTGTCTTGAGTGTCGTGCGCACCCTGGCCGGCGTATTCGGCCGCGATCCTCACCAGGCGCACGGCCTTGCCTTGCAAGGCGTTTTCCACCTGCTGGCGCAGGTCCGGCTGCGGTTCGTCCAGGCGTACCCGCACTTCCAGCCAGGGCTGGCGCTGCTCCTCGGCCAGCAGGTCGATGTCCGGCAGGGCGCCGAGCTGGGCCAGGATCTCGCCCAGCGGTGCCGGGCCCAGGCGTTGCAGGTTGACGGCCCGCGGGATCAGCCGCGGCTCGACGCTGAGCAACTGCTCACCGTCCAGGCGAATGTCGAGGATCTGGTGCTTGTAGTCGATCTCGGAGAACGACAGCGGGATCGGCGAGCCGCTGTAGCGGATGCGTTCCTCGCCGTTGACCTTCTGTGGCTTGTGCAGGTGCCCCAGGGCCACGTAGCTGATCTGCGGGCCGAACAGGCTGGCGGGCAGGGCCTCGGCGTTGCCGATCACCAGGCTGCGTTCGGAGTCCTCGGAAACCGCGCCGCCGGCCATGTGCGCGTGGCTCACGGCAATCAGCGCCTGGCCCGGTTGGCGGCGTTCCTCGGCGGCGGCAATCAACCACTCATGGACCTGGGCGATGCCCTGGAGGTAGTCCTCGCCCAAATGGCGGCCGGTGACTTCCGCCGGCCGCAGGAAGGGCAGGGCCAGGCACCAGGCCGCGACCTTGCCGCTGGCGTCGGGCAGCGGCAACAGCAGGCGCCCGGCATCCAGCTGGCCGTCATCGAGCCACAGCACCCGGCCCAGGGCATGGGCGCGCAGGCGGCGCATCAATGGCGCTGGCAGTTCGATGCGCGAGCCGGAGTCGTGGTTGCCGGCGATCATCACGATGCTCAGGCCCGGTTGCTGCTCGTGGGCGCTGACGATGAAGTCGTACAGCCGCTCCTGGGCTTTGACCGGTGGGTTGACGGTGTCGAAGATATCGCCGGCGATCAGCAGCGCGTCCGGCTGCTCGTGCTTGAGCTGGCGCAACAGCCACTCGAGGAAGCAGGCGTGTTCGAAGTCGCGCTCCTGGCCATGGAGGTTCTGGCCCAGGTGCCAGTCGGAGGTGTGAAACAGACGCAAGGCAGTCTCCGCATGCAAAAGGCTTGGCCGCATGGCAAATGATCGCGGCGAAAGGGCAGGGAGTTTACTGGCAAATGCGTGTTCATGCCCGGCGCCGTGGCAAATTCCCCGGCGCCGCTATGTGGGGGCCGGCGTTCAGTGGCGCGGTGCGGCGTTGCTCTGGCCGGCGCGCGCTTCGCTGGCGGTGCACCCGAACTGCTGGCGAAAGTGCCGGGCGAACTGGGCCTGGTCGGCAAACCCCCAGCGCGCGGCCAGCTCGCCGATCGACAGGCGGCAATGGGCGTCGCGCAGTTGGCGGTGCACCGCGTAAAGACGCTGCTGGCGAATCCATTCGCCCAGGCTGAAGGGGCTGTCGGCAAACAGCTTGTGCAGGTAGCGCAGGGAGATGCCGCAGGCGCTGGCGATCTGCCTGGGGTTGAGTTCCGCCGAGCCCAGGTGCTGGTCCACGTAGCTTTCGATGCGTTGCAGGTGCAGGGCAGCCAGGCTGGAGCTTTCGCTGCTGAGCACCCGTTCGTCCTGGCGCAGGGTCAGCAGCAGGGTCGCCAGGGCCTGTTCCAGCAGCATATGCCGCGCCGCCGGGGTGCATTCGTCGAAGCGCGCGGCGCACATGGCCAACTGGTCGGCGAAGATCCGCCCCAGGCCGCGCCGGGCATCGAAACAGAAACGGGTGTAACGCTCGGCGCCGCGCAACTGGCCGTGCAGGGCCTGTGCTGGCAGCTTGAACACCCACAGGTCGTTGTCGCTGGCGTAGCCGAAGCGGTAGGGCGCATCGCCCCGTTCGAAGATGAAGCTGCCGGGGCGGCAACGCAGTTCGCGGCCGTCCTGCTCGAACAGCACCTCGTGGCGTCGGGGAATGGTCACCAGGTAGCAGGCCTGGGCGTCGTTGCTGACCTGCGCCTTGCTCCGCGAATAGCCCAGGCGGCTGGAGCGTAGGCGCGACAGGGCCACGGCACTGCTGGGGGTTTCCCAGATCCGCAGGTTGCCCTGGAAGGGGCCGTCGCTGCTGAATTCAAGGGACAGGGGAAAGTAGGCGTTGCCAATGGCCTCGGCCCAGCGGGGCTGGCATTGGTGCACGGGCCAGTAACGGGTGGAAAGTTGCTGAACCATCATCACTCCTGCTTTTTTGTGTTTTTAGTCAGGACAGCACCGGGTGGTCAGCCACGGTGCCGGTGATCTTTGGGCAAAAGCGCGGGTCGGTCAATCGGCAGGCGTCAGCCGGTAGCAGGCCGAAGGCGCGAGTGTCGCCTGCCAGCCCGGTGGCACCACGATATTGGTGGTGGCTTCCTCGATCACGCAGGGACCCTTGAGGGTCTGCCCGGCCTGCAACTGCTCGCCCTGGTAGACCGGTGTCGGTTGCCAGCCGCTGGCCTCGTCGAACAGCATCGGGCGTTGTTCACGGGGCGTTGCCGGCACCTGCCGCGCGGGGATCGACAACTCCGGCATCGGTGGGTGCTGCAGCCTGGCGATCACCGAGCATTCAAGGTTCACCAGCTCGATGGGGCTCTGCGGCTCGCTGTAGGAGAACAGCGTCTCGTGCCGCCTGTGGAAGGCCTCGCGCAGGGCGTGGAGACCGGCCGGGTCCAGCTCGCTGCTGGCCAGCTCAACGCTGCATTCGTGGATCTGCCCCAGGTAGCGGATTTCCAGGTGGTACTGGGTGTCGATCCGGTTGCCGGTGCTGAAACCGTCCTGGCGTAGGTTCTCCAGGCCCTGTTCGCGCAGCCGGGCCAGGGTCCGGTTGAGTAGCGCCAGGTCCACGTGCTGGTCGTCCAGGCGCATGGGCAGGGTAGTCAACTGGTCGTACCGGATGTCCGAGAGGATCTGCCCGAAGGCACATAGCCCTGAGGCCACCTTGGGAATCAGCACCACCTGGCTGCCGATTTCCTCGGCCAGGCGGATCACGTGCATGCCCGCCGCGCCGCCGGCGCCGATCAGGGCAAACTGGCGCGGGTCGTAGCCGCGTTCCACCGAGACCCGGCGGATGCCGCTGACCATGTTCAGGTTGACCAGGGTGATGATTCCCAGCGCCGCGCGCTCGACGCTGATGCCCAGGGGCTCGGCAACCCGGCTGCCGATGGCCTCCAACGCCGCCTGGCGTGACAGGCGGATGCTGCCGCCGAGCAAGGCGCCGTCCGCCAGGTAGCCCAGCGCCAGGTTGGCATCGGTCACCGTCGGTTCGCTGCCGCCCTTGCCGTAGCACACCGGCCCGGGGTTGGCCCCGGCGCTGCGCGGGCCCACCTGGAGCATGCCGAAGGGGTCGAGGTGGGCGATGGAGCCGCCGCCGGCGCCCAGGGTTTCCACCTGGATCATCGGCACGCCGATGCGGTAGCGCAAAAAGTCGCTGTCCTTGCTGAAGTTGGTGCGCCCGCCCTGGCTCAGGGTGATGTCGAAGGAGGTGCCGCCCATGTCCACGGTGATCACGTTGTCGATGCCGAACGGCCGGGCCACGCACAGCCCGGCCTGGGGCGCCGAGGCCGGGCCGGAATTGATCGCATTGACCGCCCGGGTGCTCATGATCGCGCCGGGGGCCAGGCCGCCATTGGACTGGAAGTAGCGGGTCGGTTGCTGCGCCCCCAGCTCTTGGAACAGGCTGTCGATGCGTTCCACGTAGCGTTGCATCACCGGGCTCAGGTAGGCGTTGACCACGGTGCTGGAGGTGCGAGTGTATTCGCGGATCTGCGGGAAAACTTCATTGCCGGTGCAGACGAAGACCCCGGGCAGGGCTGCGCGCACCAGTTGTGCGGCGCGCTGCTCGTGGGCCGGGTTGCGTACCGACCAGACAAAGGAGATGGCCACCGCCTGGACCTCCTGCTCGCGAAAGTACTCGATGGCCCGCAGGATCGCCGGCTCGTCCAGGGGGGCGTGCTCCTGGCCGTCGCTGCGCATGCGCCCGCCGATGGGCCGGCGCAGGTGGCGCGGCACCAGCATGTGCGCCTGGGGGTAGCTGGCGTCGTAGCGGTGACCGTCTTCCTTGTGCCCCAGGCGGATCTCCAGGCTGTCTTCGTGGCCGTCGGTACACAGCAGGCCGACCTTGACCCCGGTCTTCTCGATCAGGGCGTTGAGGGCCACGGTGGTGCCGTTGATGCACAGGTCGCAGTCGCCGATGATCTGCGCCGGGCTGCGCCCGAGGGCGTCGGCCATCTGCGCCAGGCCGTTGCGGATGGCCAGGGTGCCGTCCTGCGGGGTCGAGGGGGCCTTGAACAGCTGCACATTGCCGAGCTGGTCGGCGAGGATGAAATCGGTGAAGGTGCCGCCGGCGTCGATGCCCAGGCGATAGTGTTGCTTGCTCATGGGAGATGCTCCGTGGGGTCAGGGGCGGGTGCGCAGGGCGCGGGTGGCGTCGTGGTTCAGGCGCTGTTCGGTGTCGAACACCACGCCGTAGTCCAGGCGCGCGCCTTCAAGGGAGACCAGGCCATTGCGCAAGTCTTCGGCCACTCGCTCCGGGGGCCGCAGGAAGGGGTCGCCATAGCCGCCACCGCCGGGATTGAGGTTGATCACCCGCTCCCCCGGCTGTGCGGTCAACTGGGCGTTGTGCTGGTAGGCCTGTTCCTGGCCGTCGGCGCGGCGATGGATCAGGCGTCCGAGCTTGGGCGCCAGCAAGCCGTTGCGCGCGCCCGCGGCGCCGGCGGTGGGCAGCTGCCGGCCTTCACCGAAACCCACCACGGTCATGGGGTGCTGCAAGGGTTCGATCTCGATGCAGGTGCCCGAGCCGCCGCGAAACTGCCCGGCGCCGCCGCTGTCGGTGATCAGGCTGTAGCGGTGGATGAGGACCGGGTAGGCGTATTCCAGCAGTTCGATGTCGCCGGACATCAGCGCGCCGAAGCAGCACAGCGGGCCGCAGGCCGGCCAGCCGTCCATGGCCTGGTTGGCCCCCGCCCCGGAGATGATCGAGGCCAGGACCATGGTCACGTACTCGGCGTTATCGTTGCGCGGGTCGTGGCCGGCGATGTTGATCCCGCTGGCATGGCCCCAGGATGCGGTGACCCGTTCCGGCGCGGCCTGCTCCAGGGCCTGGCGTACTGCGTCGGCGAGGGTTTCCATGGGGGTGGTGGTGCTGTTGACGTGGGGCGCGGGTTCGCTGGCGTTGCACAGGGTTCCGGGCTCCCCCAGGTCGACGCTGATGCAGCGATACAGCCCCTCGTTATAGGGCGGCGGCACCTGGGCGAACATCATCAGCCCAAGGTACACCCCGGACACCGAGTTGCCGGCGTAGGAATTGATGAAATAGGGCACCTGGGGCGGGCTGTCGATGCGCACCTGGGCCTGGTCGCCGCTGATCTGCACCTGGGCGGTGATGGTCAGCTGGCCCAAGCCGTGGCCCGAGTCCTCCAGCACCGCGCTGCCATGATAGAGGCCATCCGGCACCTCGCGCAGCAGCGCGCGCATGTGCCGGTCGGCCATGTCCTTGAGCTCGCCAATGCAGGCGCGCACCTGTTCTACACCGTAGCGCTCCAAAAGCTGCAGCAGGTGCCGTTCGCCGACGCTGCAGGCGCCGTACTGGGCATTCAGGTCGCCCTCCTGATAGACCCGGGCGCGCATGTTGGTCAGCAGCAGGTTGATCACATCCTCGCGGCGCTGGCCCCGCGACCAGAGCTTGACCGGCGGGATCCGCAGGCCCTCGGCGTAGATTTCCCTGGCGTCCGGGTTGTAGCCGGCGGGCACCGGGCCGCCAATGTCGGTGAGGTGGCCCTTGCATACGGCCCAGAACACCAGTTCGCCCTGGTAGAACACCGGTTTGTACATGCAGCAGTCCAGGATATGGCTGCCCTGGTAGGCCGGGTCGTTGTGGTAGATCACGTCCCCTTCGTGGATGTCGTCGCCGAAGAACCCGGCCACGCATTTCATCGCCGGGATCAGCGAGCCGAGGTGGATCGGGATGTCCTGGCCCTGGAGGACCATTTCCGGTAAGTGGTCGAACAACGCATTGGAGTAGTCGTGGGCCAGGTTGAAGACGCTGGAACGGCCGGTTTTCTCCAGGGTCAGGGTCATTTCACGCTGGGCGGTTTCCAGCGCCCCTCGCACCACGGCGAGGGTGATCGGATCTACTGTGCTCATGGCTCACCTGAGTTCTTGTTGTTCTCGGGGTGGGGCGCGACGGCTGTTGCGCCCACGGCCTTAAGCTACGCGCAGGCATGCGTCCCTGGCTTGTCGCCGGGCGCAGGGCTTTTTGCGTTCTGGTGCACTATCGCCGCTGCTGAATAAGGGGCGCTGTGGAAGCTGGCTTTCCTGCGAAAAGGCCCGTGAAATCGACTTCGCCGGCAAGCCTGCTCCTGGGGACGGGTTACTTGGGATAGAGCGGCGGCAGGCTGATGGTATCGGCCTGGGGCGCCTGGACCCGCTCGGCGGTGGGAATGGCACGGATCGCCCGCCACAGTTCCTCGCCTTGCCAGTACTGGCCGCTCTCGCTGTAGAGGGCACCGTTGAGGCCGTCCAGGGCATCGGACAGCGGGACGAAGCGTGCCGCCATCTCGGCCAGGGTCTCGGGCTGCTGGCGGGCCCAGGCGTCCAGGGCCTGGCGGGTGGCCTGGGGATCGTTGGCCTGGCAGGCGCGCTTGAGGTCGTCCAGCAGCGAGCGCGGGCTGGGGCCGCTCTGGACCACCCGGGCCACCGCCGGCTGCGAACGGGCACGCCACCACAAGCCGAAGCCCAAGAGGGTGGTGCAGGCCAGCAGCAGGGTACTCAGTTGCCACAACCACAGGCTGTCGCTGGCCGGGCCGACCTGGGCGGTACTGGCCGGGGCGTCCACCACCAGGCTCGGGTTGTCCGCCACCTGCAGGGTACGAGCCGGCAGGCTGCTGGTTTCCAGGCGATCGGCCTGGGTGTTCCACCAGGTGACTTCCAGGGCTGGCAGCTCGACGTTGCCGGTGCGGGTCGGCACCAGGGCCTGGCGCTCTTCGCGGATACCCAGCACGCCTTGCTCGACCTGCTGGTTGCTCAGCTGCGGCTGGTCCGGGTAGCTGCGCAGGCCGTTGATCTCGGCCATGGGCAGGGGCGGCAGTTGGGCGCTGGACAGGCCTCCGGCGCGCAGGGTCAGGCTGCGGGTCAGGGAGTCGCCGACCTGGGGATGTTCGGGCTCGGGGCTCCAGCTTTCGCCCAGGCTCAGGCTGCGCGCCGGCAGCCAGGGAACGTCGGCGGGATAGGCCGCAGGCTTGGCCATCACCGGCAATTCCATCTCGGCCGAGCTGACGTGGATCAGCTTGCCGGGCCGGGCAGCCTGGGGCGTGGCGTCCTGGCTGGTGCCGGGGTTGGCCAGGGTGGCGCTGAAGGTCAGCGTCGGGATCTGCAAGACGCCGCTGTGCTGGGGATAGATCGCATAGCGCATCTCGATCACGCCGTGGCGCACGCCGTTGATCAGCTTCTCGTAGGTGCGCGCTTCTCCCAGTTGCTCGACCCGGGCATCGCTCAGTTGCAATGGGCTGAGGCTGCTGTCGTCGAACAGCGGCACCGAGTGATAGACGTGCAGGGTCAGCAGGGCCTGGGCCTGGACATAGACCTTGGGCTGGTCCAGCTCGGCATCGATGAACACCGGCTCCAGGTGCGCCTGCTGGTCCTGCTCGGGGCTGGCGTTGACCTGCAGGCTCAGGGCCTGGCTGCGCAGCTCGCCCAGTTGCACAGGCTCGATGGCCAGGGTGCCGGTGTGGCGCGGCAGCAGGGTCACGATCCAGCGGGTGCTGGCGTGACTGTCGCCCAGGCTGTTGAGCTGGTTGACCTGGCGCGTGCCGCGGACTTCGAACTGCGCTTGCAGGGGCGCGAGGTCCGGCTTGCCGAACTGGGTGACATCGGTGGACTCCAGGGTCAGCTCGACGCTCTCCCCGGCGTTCACCTGGCTACGGTCCAGGCTGGCGAGCAGCCCGGCAGCCTGGGACTGCGCGGTCCAGCAGGCGAGGGCAAGCAGAAGGGCGGTGCAGCGGGTCATCGAGTTTTTCCCTGATCCTGATGGGTTTGCTGTTCGTACCAGAATTTACGCCTGAGCAGTTCTCCCGGGTCGTCCGGGATCTTGCGCAACCATTGCTCCAGTGCCTGTTGGTGCTCGGCGTCCAGGCTGTCGTCCACCGGGCGCAATGGAGTGGTGGTGTGGGCATCGTCCAGCTCGCTGCCGGGCACTTCGCTGTGGCCAGGCGCTTGCGGGTCGGCCTGGGTCGCGTCTCCAGGACCTGGTGGGTTGCTGGCGGACGCCGGTGGCGTCTCGCTGCCCGGTACTGGCGTGCTGGCGGTGCTGCCGGATTCGGGCCGGGCATTGTCCTCGGCATCCGGGCTCTGCGGTTTCACCTCTGGCAGGGGCTCCGCTGCCCGCCGCTGTTGCAGCAGTTGCTGGACCAGGGCCAGGTTCTGCTGCGCCGGTAGCAGCTCGGGTTGCAGTTCCAGGGCTTGCTCATAGGCGTCGATGGCCGCTTCCAGCTCGCCGCCATGGGCCAGGGCGTTGCCACGATTGTAATGGGCGCGGGCGTCGTTGCCTTCGGCGAAGCGCTCGGCGGCGGCATTGTAGTTGCCGGCCTCGTACAAGGCCACGCCCTGCCATTGGCGGTCCTGGAAATGCCGCGCGGCCTCGGCCGGGCGCTGTTGCTGCAGCAGGCGCTCGCCTTGCTGGTCCGGACGCAGCCACAGGTCGTTGAAGTCCAGGGCGTAGCTGGGTTGGGGCAGGCCCAGGCACAACAGCGGCAGGCAGAACAACCAGCCCCGGCGCCCGGCGCAGGCGGCCAGCAGCAACAGTGGCAACAGCAGCCAGTAGCCCTGGTCGGCCCAGGTGTCCAGGCGCAGGGTCTGGCCGTCGTCGCGCATGCCCCGGGGACCGCCCAGCAAGCCCAGGCCGCGCAGGTCGTTGTCGTCCAGGCGGGCCTGGCGGTAGCGCCCGCCGACTTCGCCGATGAATTGCTTGAGCCCGGGGCTGTCCAGGCGCGAGACCAGGATCGCGCCCTGGTCGTCCTTGAGGTAGCTGCCGTCTTCCAGCGGCACCGGGGCGCCATCGCGGCTGCCGATGCCGAGCATCAACAGTTGCGGGGCATCGCCGTCCAGGGCCTGGCGAATGCCCTGGCGCTCCTGTTCGCTGAGGGACGAGGCCAGCAGCAGCACCCGCCCCTGGCCGAGGGCGCCCTGGTCCAGCAGCTTGAGGGCCTTGCGCAGGGCCAGGTCGGCGCGCTGGCCGGCCTCGGGCATGATCGATGGCTTGAGGGCATCGAGCAGGTTGCGGCTGGTGGCCAGGTCATCGGACAACGGCACCAGGGTGTGGGCGCTGCCGGCATAGACCACGATGGCGGTCTGGGCGTCGCTGCGCAGGGCCAACAGGTCCAGCAGCTTGTGCCGGGCCTGGTCCAGGCGATTGGACGGCACGTCGCCGGCGAGCATCTGTGGCGTCAGCTCCAGCAGCACCACCAGCGGGTCGGCGGGTTTCTGGCTGGTCTGCTCGACCCGCTGCCAGCTGGGCCCCAGCAGCGCCAGTACCGCCAGCAGCCAGGCCAGGCCCAGGGCGACCCATGGCAGCTTGCTCTCGCGGCCGTTGCCGCCGCTGAGCAGGGCGGCATGGAAGGCCGGTGGCAGGATCATCTGCCAGCGGCCGGCGCGTTTCTGCCGGTGCCAGAGCTTCCACAGCAGCAGGGCCAGCAGTGGCAACACCAGCAACCACCAGGGCCGGAACCAATGGGGCCAGAGTCCGATCATCGACGCCTCCGCAGACGCAGGCGCTTGAGGCGTTGCCGCCAGTGAGGCAAGGGTTGCAGGAAATGCTCCTTGGTGAGGAAGCGTTGCAGGGGGTTGTGCGGCCAGCGTTCGCGCAACACCAGCAACACGCTGAGCAGCAGGGCCGCGGCCAGCGGCCAGTGATACAGGGCCTGGGCCGGACGGGCCTGGGTCGGTTGCTGGGCCACCGGCTCCAGCTGGTCGAGGGTGTCCTTGATGGCCGCCAGTTCCTGGCCGTCGCGGGCGCGGAAATAGCGCCCGCCGGTGACCTCGGCCAGCTCCTTGAGCGCCGGCTCGTCCAGGTCCAGGCTCGGATTGATGCCGAGGATGCCCAGGGTGGCGCTCTGGTCCGGGTCGGCGCCGATGCCGATCGGGTAGATCTTCACGCCTTCCTCGGCCGCCAGGCGCGCCGCGGTGATGGGGGCGATCTGGCCGCCATTGTTGGCGCCATCGGTGACCAGGATCAGCACCCGGCTCTGGGCCGGGCGCTGGCGCAGGCGCTTCAGGGCCAGGCCAATGGCGTCGCCGATGGCGGTGTTCTTGCCGGCGATGCCGATCTTCGCCTCATCCAGCCAGACCCGCACGGTGTGCCGGTCGAAGGTCAGGGGCGCCTGCAGGTAGGCCTTGCTGCCGAACAGGATCAGGCCCACCCGGTCGCCCTCGCGGTGTTCGAGAAAATCGCCCAGCAGGTGCTTGACCAGGCCCAGCCGGCTGACGTCCTCGTCCTGCCACTGCATGTCGGGGAAGTCCATGGAGCCGGAGACGTCCACCGCCACCAGCAGGTCGCGACCGCTGGCCGCCACCGGCAGTGGTTCGCCCAGCCATTGCGGACGGGCCGCCGCCAGCAGGAGCAGCACCCAGAGCAGGATGAAGCGCGCCTGCTGGCGCCAGGCCGGCAGGTTGGCCCGGGCGCGGCGCCGGGCCAGGCCCTCCAGGTCGCCGAGGAAGCTGACCTTGAGCGCCGGCTCGCCGCTGTCGGCCACCGGCAGCACCAGGCGCAGCAGCCAGGGCAGCGGCAACAGGGCGAAGATCCACGGCCAGGCGAACTCAAACATGCTTGCGAATCCAGGTGTCCACCGCCTGGGTCAGGCCGGCGATGGCTTTGTCGTCGAGCTTGCACTCGGGCTTGTAGGCGCCTTCCACCAGCACCATCCAGCGGGTCAGGCCGGCGGCCGGGCAGCGGTTGTCGAGGAACGCCAGCCATTTGCGGCCATTGAGGGTATGGCTCTGGCTGTTGGGGTAGTGGTTGCGGCACAGGCGCTTGAGCAGCCCGTTGAGCGCTTGCAGCCAGGCCCCGGCCGGGGCGCCGTCGTAGGGTTTGGGCAGCAGTGCCAGTTCCGCCAGGGCGGCCAGGCGCACCGGGTCCAGGGGCTGTTCGGCGCGGCTCGGGGCCTTCTTGCGTGGCCACAGGTGGCGCCAGTGCCAGAGGGCGAAGGCCAGGGCCGGCAGCAGCACGGCCAGCAGCCACCAGCCCGGCGCCGGCGGCCACAGGCCCACCGGTGGTGGCGGCAGCAGGGGTTGCAGTTGTTCCAGGCTGCTCATCGGCCGGCTCCCGGACGCTGCGGGTTGAGGTACTCGCGCAGCTGCTCGACCATCTCGCTCTGGGTGCTCAGGGGCATCAGCAGGACCCGCAGCTTCTGCGCCAGGCGCTCCCAGCGGGCGATGCGTGCCTCGCTCTGGGCGCGGTAGGCCTGGCGCAGTTCATAGCTCAGGGTATCGAGTTCCAGCTGTGCGCCGCGCTCGGCGAAACGCATCAGGCCGGCGGCGGGCAGGGCATGGTCCAGGGGGTCGGAGAGCGGCATCAGCAGCAGGTCGCAATGACGCGACAGCAGGCTCAGTTGTTGCTCGGCGGCATCGCTCAGGGCTCGCTCGTCGCAGATCACGATCACCAGGCTGCCGGGGCGCAGCACTTCGCGGCCGCGCAGCAGCGCGGTGCCCAGGGCGTCGCGCTGGGGCTGGGCGTCGGCGTGCAGCGACTGGTTGACCCGCACCAGGCGGTTGAGCAGTTGCAGCAGGCTCTGCTTGCTGCGCCGGGGCTTGATCTCGTAGTGCTCGTCGTCGCCAAAGACCAGGCCACCGACCCGGTCGTTGTGGCCCAGGGCGGCCCAGCCGATCAGGCTCGCGGCCTGGGCGGCGAGCACCGACTTGAACATCAGCCCGGAGCCGAAGAACAGCTGGCGGCTCTGCTCGACCATGATGAAGATCGGCCGCTCGCGCTCTTCGTGGAACAACTTGGTGTGGGGTTCCTGGGTCCGCGCGGTGACGCGCCAGTCGATGGTGCGCACGTCGTCGCCGGCCTGGTAGACCCGTACCTGGTCGAAGTCCACACCGCGCCCGCGCAGCTTGGAATGGTGCAGCCCCACCAGCGGGCTGCGCTGGCTGGGCGTGGAGAACAGCTGCACCTCGCGCACGCGGTGGCGCATCTCGATCAATTCACCGAGGGTGATGCGGATGCCGGGTTCGGCGCTGGCGTGGGTCATGGAGGTCAGGCGACGGCAACGACGTCGAGGATGCGCTGTACCACACGGTCCTGGTCGATGCCTGCTGCTTCTGCTTCGAAGGACAGGATGATGCGATGGCGCAGCACGTCGAACAGCACCGCCTGGATGTCCTCGGGGCTGACGAAGTCGCGTCCGGCGAGCCAGGCGTGGGCCCGCGCGCAGCGGTCCAGGGCGATGGAGCCGCGGGGGCTGGCGCCGTAGGCGATCCACTCGGCCAGCTCCGGGTCGAACTTGCCCGGGGTGCGGGTAGCCATCACCAGCTGCACCAGGTATTCCTCCACCGCGTCGGCCATGTACAGGCCGAGGATTTCCTTGCGGGCGGCGAAGATCGCCTGCTGGCTGACCCGGCGCTCGGGCAGGGTCTCGCCGTTCAAGGCCTCGCCCCGGGCCTGCTGGAGGATCCGGCGCTCTACCGCTGCGTCCGGGAAGCCGATCTTGACGTGCATCAGGAAGCGGTCGAGCTGGGCTTCGGGCAGTGGGTAGGTGCCTTCCTGCTCGATGGGGTTCTGGGTCGCCATCACCAGGAACAGCGGCGACAGTTCATAGGTGCTGCGTCCAACGCTGACCTGGCGCTCGGCCATGGCCTCCAGCAGCGCCGACTGGACCTTGGCCGGGGCCCGGTTGATTTCGTCCGCCAGCACCAGGTTGTGGAAGATCGGGCCTTGCTGGAACACGAAGCTGCCGGTTTCCGGGCGATAGATCTCGGTGCCGGTGATGTCGGCTGGCAGCAGGTCGGGGGTGAACTGGATCCGATGGAACTGTGCTTCGACGCCGTCGGCCAACTCCTTGATGGCCTTGGTCTTGGCCAGCCCCGGAGCGCCCTCGACCAGCATGTGGCCGTCGGCGAGCAGGGCGATGAGCAAGCGCTCGATGAGTTTGTCCTGGCCAAGGATCTGCGTTGAAAGAAAGGTTCGCAGCGCCAATAGCGCTTCACGATGTTCCATCGGTGACTGTTCCTGGAGAGGGTGCGCCCCGGGCGGTGCGAGAACGCCAGGGCTGGGGGCGATACTTTAATCCATAGCGGGCCCCGCCGACTAACGGGGAAAGAGTGATTTCGAAAAAATCCCGGCTTTTTCCCAAGGCGGCTGGCACGACGTGAGCCTGGTGCCCGCCAGGCGGGCATGCGCAGCGGCTACATGAAGCCCCGGGCTACCCGAGGTTGGGCGTGGCCCTGTAGCCGCTGTCGAGCTTGCGAGGCTGCGCCCGGCCGCTGTCCGGGGTGGGTATCAGAGCTGGCTGATGTAGGTGCCCGTACCCTTGAGGATGTTCTTGAGGGTCAGTTCCACTTCGGCCAGGTCGGCGGCGCTGGTGGCGTGGTGGATGTGCAGGTGGTCCGAGCCGTTGAGGGCATCGGCGTCGGTCGCGGCGATCTCGATCAGCAGGGTGGTGGGGCTGAGGGTCACCTTGACCCCGTCCAGGGTCGAAGGCTCGCCGTCGAGGGTGATCTCCAGCTCGTCCTCGTCCGGGTAACGGCTCATCAGGAACATCTCGCCCTGGGTGCTGTGGCAGCAGAGCATGGCCATGTTGTCTTCTTCGTCATCGCAAGGGTTGGCGATCAGGTGGGCGGTGGTCATCTGCATGGGCACATTCCTGGGGCAGGGCAAAAGAGAGGATTCTGCCAGCCCGGGGGAATTTCTGCTGGGTTGTCTGTCAGTACGGCAGTTGTGAACGCCTGGCGCGGATGAGTCATTTTGCGCACGCAAGTCCGGTCCGTGCATGGAAAAACCCAGGTTTTCCGCCAGCTGCTGCTAGTGTTGTTCTGGGCGTGACTGCCCGGTTGCGTGCCTTTGACCGAATATGTCGCAGCATCGCAAGCAGCTGTCGCATCGCACTCGTTAAGCTGCGCAGCGGACAATTTGTTCTCAAGTGCAATAGGTTGCGTCTGTTTTGTGATGATCACCTGCCAGGGCATTGCCCCGTTCGCCCTGGCCGATGCCCATCCCGGGAAGGAGTGAATGTGACCTGCGCGTCTCGTCCAGCTTCATTCACCAGGCATCCTGCAACCTCTGCCCGAGATTCAGGAACAGGATGCGCCGGCGCCCCCCCAGCGGGGCCGAACACGACGCTACCATCAATAACAAGCCCAAGCGGAGTACCACAGATGGCGTTCTTCACCGCAGCCAGCAAGGCCGACTTCCAGCACCAACTGCAAGCGGCACTGGCGCAGCACATCAGTGAACAGGCACTGCCACAAGTGGCGCTGTTCGCTGAACAATTCTTCGGCATCATTTCCCTGGACGAACTCACCCAGCGTCGCATGTCCGACCTGGCGGGCTGCACCCTCTCTGCCTGGCGCCTGCTTGAGCGCTTCGATCACGCGCAACCGCAAGTGCGCGTCTACAACCCCGATTACGAACGTCATGGCTGGCAGTCGACCCACACCGCGGTGGAAGTCCTGCACCATGACCTGCCATTCCTGGTGGACTCGGTCCGTACCGAGCTCAACCGTCGCGGCTACAGCATCCACACCCTGCAGACCGCGGTACTCAGCGTGCGTCGCGGCAGCAAGGGCGAGCTGCTGGAAATCCTGCCCAAGGGCACCCAGGGCGAAGGCGTGCAGAAAGAGTCGCTGATGTACCTGGAGATCGACCGCTGCGCCAACGCCGCCGAACTGAGCGTGCTGGGCAAGGAGCTGGAGCAGGTGCTGGGCGAGGTGCGTGTCGCCGTAGCCGACTTCGAGCCGATGAAGGCCAAGGTCCAGGAGCTGATTAAGAGCATCGACAACAGCCAGTTCGCCATCGCTGCCGACGAGAAGTCCGAGATCAAGAGCTTCCTCGAGTGGCTGGTGGACAACCACTTCACCTTCCTGGGCTACGAGGAATTCGTGGTCGGTGCCGACCAGGACGGCGGGCATATCGAGTATGACCCGAACTCCTTCCTGGGCCTGGCCAAGCTGCTGCGCGCCGGCCTCACCGGCGACGACCTGCATATCGAAGACTATGCCGTGAACTACCTGCGCGAACCGACGCCGCTGTCGTTCGCCAAGGCGTCGCTGCCCAGCCGCGTGCATCGCCCGGCCTACCCGGATTTCGTGTCGATCCGCCAGATCGATGCCGACGGCAAGGTGATCAAGGAATGCCGCTTCATGGGCCTCTACACCTCCTCGGTGTATGGCGAGAGCGTGCGGGTGATCCCGTACATCCGCCGCAAGGTCGAGGTCATCGAGCAGCGCTCCGGCTTCCAGCCCAAGGCCCACCTGGGCAAGGAACTGGCCCAGGTCCTGGAGGTGCTGCCCCGTGACGATCTGTTCCAGACTCCGGTGGACGAGCTGTTCAGCACCGTGATGTCCATCGTGCAGATCCAGGAACGCAACAAGATCCGGGTATTCCTGCGCAAGGACCCGTACGGCCGTTTCTGCTACTGCCTGGCCTACGTGCCGCGCGACATCTATTCCACCGAAGTGCGGCAGAAGATCCAGCAGGTCCTGATGGAACGCCTGCAGGCCACCGACTGCGAGTTCTGGACCTTCTTCTCCGAGTCGGTCCTTGCCCGCGTGCAGCTGATCCTGCGGGTCGACCCGAAGCAGCGCATCGACATCGATCCGCTGCTGCTGGAGCGCGAAGTGGTGCAGGCCTGCCGCAGCTGGCAGGACGACTACGCCAGCCTGGTGGTCGAGAGCTTCGGCGAAGCCCACGGCACCAACGTCCTGGCTGACTTCCCGAAAGGTTTCCCGGCCGGCTACCGCGAGCGTTTCGCCGCCCACTCGGCGGTGGTGGACATGCAGCACCTGCTGAGCCTGAGCGAAAGCAACCCGCTGGTGATGAGCTTCTACCAGCCACTGGGCCAGGTGACCGGCCAGCGCGAGCTGCACTGCAAGCTGTACCACGCCGATACCCCGCTGGCGCTGTCCGACGTGCTGCCGATCCTGGAAAACCTCGGCCTGCGGGTCCTGGGTGAGTTCCCGTATCGCCTGCGCCACAACAATGGCCGCGAGTTCTGGATCCACGACTTCGCCTTCACCGCCGCCGAAGGCCTGGACCTGGACATCCAGCAGCTCAACGACACGCTGCAGGACGCTTTCGTCCACATCGTCAGCGGCGACGCCGAGAACGACGCCTTCAACCGCCTGGTGCTGACCGCCGGCCTGCCATGGCGCGACGTGGCGCTGCTGCGTGCCTACGCCCGCTACCTGAAGCAGATCCGCCTCGGTTTCGACCTGGGCTACATCGCCAGCACCCTGAACAACCACACCGATATCGCCCGCGAGCTGACCCGGTTGTTCAAGACCCGCTTCTACCTGGCCCGCAAGCTGACCCAGGAAGACCTGGACGACAAGCAGCAGCGCCTGGAGCAGGCGATCCTCACCGCCCTGGACGATGTCCAGGTGCTCAACGAGGACCGCATCCTGCGGCGCTACCTGGACCTGATCAAGGCCACCCTGCGCACCAACTTCTACCAGCCCGATGCCAACGGCCAGAACAAGTCGTACTTCAGCTTCAAGTTCAATCCGAAGCTGATCCCCGAGCTGCCCAAGCCAGTGCCGAAGTTCGAGATCTTCGTCTACTCGCCGCGGGTCGAGGGCGTGCACCTGCGCTTCGGCAACGTCGCTCGCGGCGGCCTGCGCTGGTCGGATCGCGAGGAAGACTTCCGTACCGAAGTCCTGGGCCTGGTAAAAGCCCAGCAAGTGAAAAACTCGGTGATCGTGCCGGTAGGCGCCAAGGGTGGCTTCCTGCCGCGCCGCCTGCCGCTGGGCGGCAGCCGTGACGAGATCGCCGCTGAAGGCGTAGCGTGCTACCGCATCTTCATCTCCGGCCTGCTGGACATCACCGACAACCTCAAGGACGGTGGCGTGGTGCCGCCGGCCAACGTGGTTCGCCACGACGACGATGATCCGTACCTGGTGGTGGCGGCCGACAAGGGCACCGCGACCTTCTCCGACATCGCCAACAGCATCGCCATCGACTACGGCTTCTGGCTCGGCGACGCCTTCGCCTCCGGTGGTTCGGCCGGCTACGACCACAAGAAGATGGGCATCACCGCCCGTGGCGCCTGGGTCGGCGTGCAGCGCCACTTCCGCGAGCGTGGCATCAACGTCCAGGAAGACCCGATCAGCGTGGTGGGCGTGGGCGACATGGCCGGCGACGTGTTCGGCAACGGCCTGCTGATGTCCGACAAGCTGCAACTGGTGGCGGCGTTCAACCACCTGCACATCTTCGTCGACCCGAATCCGGATCCGGCCACCAGCTTCGTCGAGCGCAAGCGCCTGTTCGACCTGCCGCGCTCGGCCTGGAGCGATTACGACGCCAGCATCATGTCCGAGGGTGGCGGCATCTTCTCCCGTAGCGCGAAGAGCATCGCCATTTCGCCGCAGATGAAGGAACGCTTCGACATCCAGGCCGACAAGCTGACCCCGACCGAGCTGCTCAACGCCTTGCTCAAGGCGCCGGTGGACCTGTTGTGGAACGGCGGCATCGGCACCTACGTCAAGGCCAGCAGCGAAAGCCACGCCGATGTCGGCGACAAGGCCAACGACGCCCTGCGGGTCAACGGCAACGAACTGCGCTGCAAGGTGGTGGGCGAGGGCGGCAACCTGGGCATGACCCAGCTGGGTCGCGTCGAGTTCGGCCTCAACGGCGGCGGCTCCAACACCGACTTCATCGACAACGCCGGTGGCGTGGACTGCTCCGACCACGAAGTGAACATCAAGATCCTGCTCAACGAAGTGGTGCAGGCCGGCGACATGACCGACAAGCAGCGCAACCAGCTGCTGGCGAGCATGACCGACGAAGTGGCGGGCCTGGTCCTGGGCAACAACTACAAGCAGACCCAGGCCCTGTCCCTGGCTGCGCGTCGCGCCTACGAGCGGATCGCCGAGTACAAGCGCCTGATGGGCGACCTGGAAGGCCGTGGCAAGCTGGACCGGGCCATCGAGTTCCTGCCCAGCGAAGAGCAGCTCAATGAGCGCGTCGCCGCTGGCAAGGGCCTGACCCGTCCGGAGCTGTCGGTGCTGATCTCCTACAGCAAGATCGATCTCAAGGAGCAGCTGCTGGGCTCCCTGGTGCCGGATGACGACTACCTGACCCGTGACATGGAAACCGCGTTCCCGCCGACCCTGGTCAGCAAGTTCGCCGAAGCCATGCGCCGTCACCGCCTGAAGCGCGAGATCGTCAGCACCCAGATCGCCAACGACCTGGTCAACCACATGGGCATCACCTTCGTGCAGCGCTTGAAGGAGTCCACCGGCATGAGCCCGGCCAACGTGGCCGGCGCCTATGTGATCGTGCGCGACATCTTCCACCTGCCGCACTGGTTCCGCCAGATCGAGGCCCTGGATCACCAGGTCTCGGCACAGGTGCAGCTGGAGCTGATGGACGAGCTGATGCGCCTGGGTCGTCGGGCCACCCGCTGGTTCCTGCGTAGCCGTCGCAACGAGCAGGATGCCGCCCGTGACGTGGCGCATTTCGGTCCGCACCTGGCAGCCCTGGGCCTGAAGCTCGACGAGCTGCTCGAAGGTCCGACCCGTGAAGGCTGGCAGTCGCGCTACACCGCCTATGTCGAGGCTGGCGTACCGGAGTTGCTGGCACGCATGGTGGCCGGCACTACCCACCTGTACACCCTGCTGCCGATCATCGAGGCTGCCGACGTCACCGGGCACGACGCCGCCGATGTGGCCAAGGCCTACTTCGCCGTGGGCAGCGCCCTGGACCTGCCGTGGTACCTGCAGCAGATCAGCGATCTGCCGGTGGCCAACAACTGGCAGGCCCAGGCACGCGAAGCCTTCCGCGACGATGTGGACTGGCAGCAGCGGGCGATCACCATCTCGGTCCTGCAAATGGCCGATGCGCCGCAAGACATGGAAGCCCGCGTGGCCCTGTGGCTTGAGCAGAACCTGAGCATGGTCGAGCGCTGGCGCGCGATGATGGTGGAAATCCGTGCCGCCAGCGGCACCGACTACGCCATGTACGCAGTGGCCAACCGGGAACTGCTGGACCTGGCCATGAGCGGCCAGTCGGGCCTGTAAGCCACCGACCCCGCTGCAACGCAAAAGCCCCGTATCGCAAGATACGGGGCTTTTTTCATTTCACGATGGCTTCTGGCCTGGTAGTTCGCTGGGCTACGCCCAATCCTTCCCGTGGTGGTTCGCGGTAACCGGTGGCCGAGAGCAGATTGCAGGATCGGGTGAAAAACTCGGACGTTTGTTCGTTCCCAAGGCCAGCTCGCGCCCATAAAGTTCTAGGCAGTTCTTCACAGCCCTTGGCGGTCTCAGTCCGGAAATACTGCCTTCGGAAAATTGGATTCTTCTGAAGCGTCGCTGGAGTCCACACCACTGAACTTCGCACTCAAGGACTTCCATTATGGCCACACTCCATCCCGATATGACTTCTCGCCTGGCAATGAATAACTATCGCACGTTCAATCCTGCGACCGGCGAGCTACTTCAGGAATATGCGACCCTCAACGATGCGCGGGCACGCCTTCTGCTCGAGGAGGCGCACGAAGCATATCTGGCGTGGCGCAGCGAGCCGCTTTCACGTCGAATCGAACTGTTCCGGAATCTAGCCAACATCATCGATGCCAACATCGATCGATTGGCCAGGCAGATTACCGTCGAGATGGGGAAGCCGCTGGAGCAAGCGAAATTCGAGGTCAGAATGCCTTCGGCCATGCTCCGGTATTACGCCGATCATGCTGTGGAGCTCTTGTCTGATTCACCTGTGGCGGTCTCGGGTTTTTCCAGGGTCTACACACGACGCGAGCCTGTTGGCGCCATCGTTTGCATCGAGCCTTGGAATGGACCGCTGTACCAGGCCATGCGGGCGGCCGCGCCCAACTTGATGCTGGGCAACACCATCGTGCTCAAGCCTGCCGAGATCACTGCCGGATCGACCCTCATGCTGGAAGGGCTTTTTACCGAGGCAGGATTTCCCGAGTCGGTGTTCCAGGTTGCCCTTGCCTCCAAAGAGCAGATCTGGAACTACATCGCCGACCCTCGTGTGCGAGGAGTGACGTTGACCGGCTCGGACCGCGCTGGAGCGGTGATCGGCGAACAAGCCGGACGGCATATCAAACCGATGGTGCTCGAACTGGGCGGATCGGATCCGTTCATCGTGCTTGATTCTGCCGACGTGGTTGCCGCCGCCGCTACGGCAGCTATGTGCCGGCTGGCGCTGGGAGGGCAAATCTGCATTTCACCCAAGCGCGTCATCGTGACCGAAAAGGTGGCTGACGCATTCATCAATGCCTACAGCGAGATTTTCCGGAACCAGAGGATCGGTGACCCACTGGATCGGCAAACCACATTAGGCCCGCTGTCCAGTCCCATGGCCGTTGACACGCTGCAGGCGCAATACGATGACGCCATCGCCAAGGGGGCAAAGGTATTGGTCGAGGGTGGACGCATGTTCGGGGCGGGCGCCTACTTCAAACCAGCGGTCCTGGCCGGAATCACCCCCGACATGCGGCTCCATCGCGAGGAGGCTTTTGGTCCCGTCGGCATCATTTATCGCGTTGCCGGTGCCGAGGAAGCAGTCGCGCTGGCCAATCACAATCCATATGGCCTCGGTGGCACGGTTTATGGCCTGGATCTCGAGGAAGCAAACTGGGTCGCGCAGGCATTGGACACCGGGATGGTGGGCATCAACCAATATCTTGGGGCGCCGATCGAGATACCGTTTGGTGGCACCAAGGCCTCTGGCGTCGGCCGCGAACTGGGAAGCACCGGCATGGATGCGTTCTCCAATATCAAGACTTACGCGCTGGCCTGCCTGCGCTGAGCCAGGCCCATGCAGGAGCACTTGGGGCGCACCCTGAACGGTCGGGCAAGGCACAAGAAATTGCCCAGATACCAACCAATTTCTTGTTCCACCAGCAGGGCAGAGTCGGCTTGTTCGTATCGGCCGATGCCGTGCCAGAGCCCTGTCACGCTAGGTGCGCAGTGCTGCAGGAGGTCAGCATGCAACATGCCGGATGCGCCTTCGTTCAGGTGAATCTTCTAATCAATCGATTCCAGGTAAACAGAGAACACCATGAGTCGTTTACATTCCAAGTTGTTTGAACCTCTCGCACTTGCCGATGGCATCACGTTGCGCAACCGTGTCGTGATGTCGCCCATGACCACTTGGTCAGCCACTGAGGATCTACATGTCTCCACCGCCGAAGAAGCCTATTATCGACGCCGGGCGAAGGACATTGGCCTGGTCATTACAGGATGTGCACAGGTCACCGCGAGTGGCATCGGGTTCCCTAACGGTTTCTCAGCAACGGATGATTGCTTCATCCCTGGTCTGAGACGGCTTGCAATGGCGGCAAAAAGTGGTGGTGCCCCGGCGATCCTTCAGCTCTACCACGCCGGGAACAAGGCTCGACCGGAGCTCGTTCCCAATGGCGATGTGGTCAGTGCCAGTGCTGTTCCCACGATAGCTTCGTCGTTCAGCCTGGCGCTCACGCCGCGGGCATTGCAAGCCGATGAAATCGAGCAGATCGTAGAAGCCTTCGGCGATGCAACACGGCGGGCTATCGAAGCCGGGTTCGATGGCATCGAGCTGCATGCAGCGCACGGTCTCCTGATGCAGAACTTCCTCTCGCCCACCGCCAATATCAGGCAGGACAAATGGGGTGGCTCGTTGGAGAACCGGATGCGTTTCCCGCTCGCGATCGTGACGCAAGTGAGCCACGTGATCGCTTTGCATGCCGATCGGCCATTCGTGCTTGGGGTCCGTCTGTCTCCTGAAGAATCGGATGGTTACCGGATCGACCAGACATTTGCATTTGTCGATCGTCTTCTGGAGCAGGGGGTGGATTACATCCATGTCTCGCTTGCCAGTCTGCTGGATGATCGTCCTTATGATGATCCCGATGGGGCACTCACCATCACCCGTGTCGTCGAGCGGGTCGCTGGGAGGGTTCCTGTGCTGGCGGCCGGCGCGATTCAGACGCCCGAGCAAGCCGAGCAGGCGCTGGAAACGGGTATTTCCGGTGTTGCCATCGGCCGAGGGATTATCATCGACCCCGACTGGGTCGACTTGGCACACAGTGCTCGTGAAGTTGAAACCGAGCTCGATCCTGCAAAAATCAGCGCGCTTGAAATTCCGCAGAACCTTTGGGAAAAAATCCAGGACGCACCAGGCTGGGTACCTTTGAAGGATGTTCAGGTTGCATCGAGTTAGCTTGGCTCGGACGTCACTCCAAGTCTGGATTGTCGAAGACGAAAACCGTGCGGCACCGGGACAAGCGCTGCCTTGGAACACGCGGCGATGGCCTCGGATGGACAGCGGTTGATGTGCTGATCTCTAACCTGGATGAAAGGATGGTTGCATGAAAGTACTGTCGTTGAGTCGTCGACACTTTCGACGAAGCGCTGTCCGATTTTTCCTGGTCGCGCTTCGTTGAATAGCCCAGGTCTTTCCATTTCCGGCCAGTCGGTCCTGGTGTTCACCGCTCTTGCCGGAATCATGCCGATGACGGCCTTCGTTGCCTTGATCGTACCGATAGTACGCACCTTGGGGCTGGCCGAATGGCACGCAGGACTATCGGTGACCGCATCGGGCTTGTTGTGGATGCTGTCTGCGCGTGGCTGGGGCGCGCTTGGCGATCGTATTGGCCGCCGTCGGGTACTGTTGATCGTGCTGAGTGCCTATGCGCTGGTCTATGTGGTGATGGCGTTATTCGTGGACCAGGCGTTGCGTGATCCGCCGGCGGTTTTGGTCTCGGTTGCTGTGCTGGTGGCGACTCGCGGGCTGATCGGCTTGTTCTACGCTGGAATTCTACCGACCGCGACCGCGATCATCGCTGACCTGGTGCCTGCGGGACAGCGCGCCAGTTACATGGCCCAGTTGGGGGCGGCCAATGCACTGGGGATGGTGGTTGGTCCAGCAGTGGGCGGCTGGATTGCCTACGGTGGTTTGGCGTTGTCGCTGTACGTGGCTGCAGCATTACCTTTGCTGTCGTTGTTGACGGTGTGGTGGTTGCTACCAGCATCTGCTGCTGTTGCCGTGGAGAGGAGCGGGGGACGGCGCCTGTCGCTCAGTTGGAGCGATGAGCGGCTGCTGCTGTCATTACTGACTTCCCTTGTGGTAACGGCAGCGATCAGCATCGCACAGGTGGTGGCGGGCTTCTTCGCCTTCGACCGACTGCAGTTGTCGGCAGCCGAAGGCGCTCGGGTGACTGGGCTAGTGCTGGCTGCGCTTGGCGTCGGCATAGGTCTCGCGCAAGCACTGGTAATGAACTTGCGGAAGGTTTTGCCGGTACGCTGGATCATGCTCGGGTCACTGGTTTCGACGATCAGCTTTGCGTTGGTTCCACTGGTTCAGAATCAATGGCAGCTGCTGGCCGCACATGTACTGGCGGCCTTCGGAATGGGTTTGTTGTTTCCATCGTTTCAGGCGCTCACCGCTGACTCGGTCGAGGCTCATGAGCAGGGAGCCGCAGCCGGTACAGTCGCCGCAGCCCAGGGGTTGGGCATGGTGGTTGGCCCGCTGATCGGCACGCTGCTCTATCGCTGGTCGCCCAATGCTCCATATTTGCTGATAACGCTGGTGCTGGCGGCGTTGTTGCTGGTTGCGAGCATGCGACAGCAACGCTGAAGATCTCGATCGAGTTGGTTGTATAGCGGTTCCCCAGGAGCAGGTGCCTGGAGAGATGGGAGCAGTGACCGATTGATCGATTGGCGGGCGCCTGTTTGCGGCATTGGCTGCCAGCATGGGTTTGTTGCGATGCTGGGCCGGCCAGCTTCCATGGGGAGGGGTATCGTGATCGGCTGCTCAGCGATGACAGGCCGGAGCTACCGGCCTGTCCGGAACAGTGCTTACTTGGTCTTGCCCGAGGCGTCCTGCTCGACCACCAGGTCCAGCACATAGACCTGCGACGAGGCGTCGGCTGGCGGGTTCTTCCACTCGTATTGCTTGACCCGCAGCACGGTACGCACGCCGGCGTGGTGCTCGTAGCCCTGGATCGAGTCGTACATTGGCTCCCAAGTGCCCTGGGTCGGCAGTTGCAGGCCGGCGTCGTCATAGCGCCGCTCGCGCACTTGCAGGCACTGGTGGTTGGGGATCAGCGGGTGGCTGCACTTGACGGTCTTGGCGGCCACTTCCAGGAACTTGATCTGCCCCTGGCTGCCGTAGCGGGTCTCCGGGGTTTCTTCGCCCTGGAACTTGAGCACCGAACCGTCCTGGGTGGTCAGTTGCAGCGTCGGCTCGGGAGTGTCGCCGCTGACGGTGGTACGCAGGTCGCCCTTGAGCAGGCGACCGACCTCGCTGTCCAGGTCCATCAGGCTCTTGTCGCAGGCCATCATGGTCGAAGCCAGCTGTTGCACCTTCAGCACGCCGTTCTGGTAGCTGTAGCCACCGAACTGGCCGTTGCAGCCGCCGCTGATGTTCAGGTTCTGGTCGCCGAAGGTCAGGCGCAGCTTGCCCTGGGTGCCCTTGGCCATGGCTGCGATAGGCTTGCCCGAGGCATCGGTGGCCGATACCAGGTTCCAGTAATAGGCCGGGAGCGCCGGCTGGGCGGCGGTAGTCGAGGCGGCGGGCATGGAAGGCGATCCTTCATGGGAGGTGGAAGCCGGAGTGCAGGCCTGGAGCAGGGCGGCGCACACGGCAACGAGGAGAATATTCTGTTTCATGGTTCGCTCTTTCAGCCTTGATTGAGTAGGTGCGGCAGCCTGCGCAGGCAGGATGCGCGCGCCGGTAAACAGGGGTACGAGGTCGCTCGAAGAGGATAGCGCACTGCGCAATCCGATGGGCCCGAAGGCCGGATCGGGCGACCTCGACCGTTACCGATAGCGATGGGACAGCATGCTGGCGATTCGGTTTCACCTGGGTGTTTGCCCGGTAGTGTTACCAAATCTTGCAACATGCTGGGTGCGGCCGCCGCCGCAGGCTGTGCAGGGGCGCGCAGCGGCGTGGGGCGGGGGGATGGGATTGTCCTGTCGGACGGCGGGCCTTGTCGCAGTTTCGCCGGCTCAGCAGCGGCCACGGGTGGGTGTGGCCGCTACAGGATCAATGCTCCAGGGGCGTCAGCACTTCGTCCTTGGTGTCCATCAGCATGAACACCAGCAGCTTGGCCGGTTGGGTCTGGCTGGCGTTGGCCGAGACCGGATGCTGTGAACCGGCAGGCTCGAACCAGGACTGCCCGGCCTGGTAGGTGATGCTCGGGCCATCGTTGACCCGGGAGGTGATGGCGCCTTCGAGCACGTAGGCCATGGCCGCCCCGGCATGGCGGTGGGGCACGGTAGCCTGGCCCGGGGCGTAGTCGACGGTGAGCATCATGGCCTTCTTGCCCGGCAGGTTGGCCAGGGCCTGGTCCTGCAGGATCGCCAGCTTCTCCTTGCCGTACACCGGCTCGTGGGCGGTGGCCGCCACAGAGCTGATCAGCGCGAGAGTGGCGAGGGCGGCAGTCAGGGTTTTCATCTTCGGTTTCTCCAGCGGATCGGAATGTCCTTTCAGGCTAAGCCCTGGGCGCCGGGGGCCCTATAACCAATCCCGGCGAAGACACGCAGACCAATCCACCGCCCCTCAGGTGATCTGCTGCAGGATGTCGCGCACCTTGTCCAGGGCCGGGTCGATGTCCAGGGTCTCGATGGCGCCGAAGCCGATGAACAAGCCCTCGCGGACCGGGCTGTCGTGGAAGAACTCCTGCAGCGAATAGAGTCCCACCTCGACCTTCTTCGCCAGATCCAGCAGCAGCGGAATATCCACCGGCACCTTGCACAGCGCGGCCATATGGAATCCCGCCGTGCAGGGCACCGCTTCCAGCCAGGGCGCCAGGTCGCCCTGCAGGCGCAGCAGGATGCGCTCGCGGCGCCCGGCATACACCGCGTGGCAGCGGCGGATGTGCTTTTGCAGGTAACCCTCGTCGATGAACTTGGCCAGGGCCCATTGGGGCAGGGTCGGGGTATGGCAATCGCACAGCTGCTTGGCCTTGATCACCGCCGGCAGGATGGCCGGCGGCAGCACCGCATACCCCAGGCGCAGCTGGGGCAGCATGCTTTTGGAGAAGGTCCCGACGTAGGCCACCACGCCACGGCTGTCCAGGCTCTGCAAGGAGTCGGTGGGCCGGCCCTCATAGCGGAACTCACTGTCGTAGTCGTCTTCGATGACGATGGCCCCCAGCTGTTGCGCGCGCCCCAGCAGCGCCTCGCGGCGCGCCTGGCTCATGGGCATGCCCAGGGGGAACTGATGCGACGGGGTGACATAGATCAGCCGCACGCCATCGGGAATTCGCGCCACCTCGATGCCCTCGGCATCCACCGGCACCCCCACGACCCGCGCACCCTGGGCCTGGAACAGCAGGCGAGCCGGGGTATAGCCCGGGTCCTCCATGGCCACCAGGCTGCCTGGCTCGAGCACCACCCGGGCGATCAGGTCCAGGGCCTGCTGCGCGCCATTGCACACCACGATGTCCTGGGCGGTGCACACCACCCCGCGGGAAAACGCCACGTGCCCGGCTATGGCATTGCGCAAGACCGGCAGGCCCTCCGGCTGGCTGTAGAAGCCGCCGGCCTGGGCCATGCGCCGCAAGGCATCCTGGGTGCAGCTGCGCCAGTGGTCCTGGGGGAATTGCGCGCGGGTGGTGGCGCCACCGATGAATTCGTAGCGCAGGGTGCCTTCCAGGGTCGGGTGGCGCAGCGGCGAGGGGATTGTCTGCCAGCGCTCCAGGCTCTGGACGCAGGCCAGGTCCTGGGCACTCTGCTTGCGTTCGGCCTTGACTGGGCGCGGACTGACGAAAGTGCCCCGGCCGATCTTGCCCACCAGGTAGTTTTCATAGGTCAGCAGGGCGTAGGTATCGGATACCGTCTTGCGTGAGATGCCCAATTGCGCGGCCAGCAGCCGGCTGGGAGGCAACTGGGCGCCGGCGGCCAGGCGCCCGGAGTCGATGGCACCGCGCAGTTGCTGGTAGAGCTGCTCGGCCAGGTCCTTGCGGCCGTTGATCACTACGTGAAGTTCCATTGCCATGCCCGGGTCTGATTGATCGGCGCAAGGTTACTCGTCCCGTGGCCTTTCGTGTAGTTGCCCGGCCGCCAGCCAGCCGGGGCAAGCTCACCAGAACCAGTAGGGCAGGAACTTGGGGGTCGGCTCTATGGCCAGTTCCTGGTGGAACGTGATGGGGTTGAAGAAGAACGCATCCAGGGCAAGAAAGGCCGCGACACCATATGCCAGGACGATCAACTGGCGATGGGGATGTACGTAGTAGTTGCGGTCGATGAAGTAACGCACCACGGTGAGTACGACAAAGCTTGCGAATACGCCGAGATAGTTCGGTTGTAACGGCTTGGCACCGTAGAAGTTGTATATCCACACTGCCACGGCCAGCCCGGCGCCAATGGCGGGCAACTTCAGGCAGAACCCCAGTAGCCAGTTCCTGGCGCGGGCGAACATATCGTTCTTGTCGACGAAGATATAGGCGGCCAGCAAGGCGATGGCGGGGGTGATGGAAACGATATAGCGAGCCTTCTTCGAGTTGGGGATGGTGAAGAACAGGATCAGCGCCACGAACCATAGCGCCAGGTAGAGCAGCAACTCGCTATCGGCCTGGCGCTGGGCGCCGAAGAATGTCTTGTACTTCCTGCAGATAACATTCAGGGCGAAGAATACCGTGACGCCATAGGTGATCAGGCCGCCAGTGAAGTAGAAGTAGTAGCGGGGCTTGTGATCGCTGGCGACCCGCTCCAGGCCCTGCATCATCAGTACTTCATGCATGAAGGCCGGGCCGCCCTGCACATGGGCGGCAAACGCCAGCAGGGCCACGCCGACGATGAGCAGCAGGCCCGCGACCAGGCCGAACAGCAACAGCATGCGCCACTGCCGGCTCAGCAGGTAATAGCCGCCCACCACGATCGCCGGGCCGATCAGGCCGATGGGGCCGCGGAACATGAAGCCCAGGGCCAGCCCGACAAATACCAGGGCCAGGCGCCAGGGCTGGCGCTTCAACTGGCCGGAGTAGGCCAGGTAGAAGCACGCCACGCTGACCAATGCGGGATAGACATCCAGCGCCAGCGAGTTGACCGCATCCAGAAATCCCCAGGTCAGCAGTGCAAAGAGCACCCCGTACAGGCCCCATTGCTTGTCGTGCAGCGCTCCCAGCTTGTAGATGAAGACCAGGATCAGTGCCGCGCTGATGCAATAAGGCAGGCCCATCGACAGTATCGACAGGCGGCCGAAAGGCAGTGAGGACAAGTAGATGAGGAAAGTGTTGGCGATGGTGTAGTCAGGGTAGGGCTGCAAATCATCGGCAATGGGAAACAGCGTCATGCCGTGCTGGAGCATATAGTCGGCAAAGTCGACGAAGCGCGTGGTGTAGTTGAGAATTCCAGGCTTGTATTGCAAGCCCATGAACAGCGCAAGCGCTACTAGAAAGATACTCAGGCAAGGTCTTTGGCTGACCTGTCTCATCAAGTTGCTCATGCGCTCGTTACTTCCGGAATATACAAATATGCGGTGGCCATCGGTCCGACACCATAGAGCAACATGACTGTCTGCTTGCTGAACTGCTGCGGAACATGGTCGCGCAATCTAGTCGGCGCCAAGTTACAGGCGGGTATAAGTATCCGGCTTGAGAGTGGTCTGCCCTGAATCCCGTGGATTGGCTATAGGGCAATGTCGCGGCGACCGTTAGCCTGTTCGGCGCCGATACCGCACAGGGACTTGCCAGGATCGCCCGCCAGCGGGATCGGCCAGTCATCCAGCGTTCGCGCTGGCCTCCTTGTTTTCTGCGATACAGGTATTCCCATGAAGTTGCTTCACGTCGACGCCAGCGCCAAGGGCGAGCGCTCCAACTCCCGTGCCCTGGGCCGTTATTTCATCGAACAGTTGCAGGAGCAGGGGCTGGACCTGGAAATCGACTACCTGGACCTGGCCCGGGAGGCTCCGGCGGCCGTCACCGAGGCGTTCGCCATCGCTACCTATACCGCGCCGGCGGCCCGCACGCCGCAGATGCGCGAGACCCTGGCCGCGTCCGATGTCTTGTGTCAGCGCCTGCTGCAGGCCGATGCCTGCCTGTTCGCCATGCCCATGTACAACTGGTCGATGCCTTCGACCTTCAAGGCCTTCATCGATGCCATCACCCGTACCGAGCTGACGTACCTGAACACCCCGGACGGGATCGTCGGCCAGGTGAACCGGCAGAAGGTACTGTTCCTCACCAGCCGTGGCGCCGACCTGCGCCAGGGCACTCCCATGGCCTGGATGGATGCGCTGACCCCGGCGCTGCGGGCCGCCTTTGCCTTCATCGGCGTGCAGGATCCACGGTTCGTCGATGCCCAGCCGTTGCAGTTCGCCAACCCCGAGGCGCGCAGCGAAGCCCTGGAACGGGCTCGGCAAGAACTGCGGCAAGTAGCCGGGCAATGGGCGGCCTGAGCTACTGGCGCTAGCCTCTGGCCGTTCAAGGACGCTGTTGCGGGGTGACCGAGTTGCCGAAGGTGTTGCCCATGCGCACGCCGGTGGCAGCCGGGGTCGACAGGCCGAGCTGGTTCGGCGGGCGTTTTTCCACCGGTTTGCGCATCGCCTCGGCATTGGCCCGGGCGGCCTTGGCCGCTTGCGGGTCGTTGCCCATCTGCCGGCTCAGGCAGTTGTAGTCGGGGGCCTTGTAGCCGCCGACGCTGACCTCCACGCACCCCTCGCGTGCTTCCTCGGCCTGGGCCACCCAAGGCAGGACGCTGAGCAACAGGCTTGCGGCATAAAGACTGAATCGGTTCATGAGGGCCTCCTGGCTGGCCCGGGAAAGCGGGCTTCGATAGCGACCGAGTGTAGAGCAAAGGCCGTGCTGAAAAAGTGATGGTTTTTTTGCCGTGGCCGTAACACCAGATTCATAAACTGGCCTCAGGATGACGCTTTTCAGGGATTGGAAGGCAGTGCAGCGACGCAGAGCGCAGGTCGGGCGATGGACTTCATTGCACGGGAGCTTGGCGACCTGTGTGCTGGGGTTCGCGTTGTGGCTGCAGGTGCCCGAAAGCTGGGCCCAGGACAGTCCGCAAGGGCCGCCCCGGGTCGATTCCCAGGCCCTGCTGGCGCTGGATATTCCGGCCCAGGACCTGGCCCAGGCCCTGGAATTGTTCAGTCGTGCCACCGGGATGGCGGTACTGGTGGACCGGGAATTGGCTCGAGGCCGGCGCTCGGTGGGGGTCAAGGGGCGCTACAGCGCTCGCGAGGGGCTCGGCCGTTTGCTGGCTGGCAGTGGCCTGATGGCTCGTTACGCCCGTAGCGACGCCTTCACCTTGCAAGTGCCGCCGGCCAACCAGCCGGCGGCGCAACCTGCGGCGGGCGGCGGGCGCGGGGCGCGGCTCAACAGCAGCTATGCCACGGCCTTGCAGCGGGCGGTGGAGCGCAGCTTGTGCGCTTCGCCGCTGACACGGCCGGGCAGCTTCAGGGCGCTGTTGCAGTTGTGGGTGGGGGCCGATGGCAGGGTGCAGCACAGTCGCCTGGTCGGCAGCACCGGCGACTGGCAACGGGATGAGGCGCTGGTGCAGCGCCTGGCACAGATTCGCGTCGAGCGTCAGGCGCCCAGCTCGTTGAGCCAGCCGCTGACCTTACTCTTGGTACCGGACACGACAGGGAAACGCATGGATTGCAAGGAATGGGAAGGAGCTTCCGGGGTATGAAGAACACCGGGCACAGTGCGATGGTCAGGCTGTTCCTGACGTCCTACGAGGACTTCCGGGTGCGCTTGCGCAGGCGCCTGGGATCCGAGGACCTGGCCAACGATGTCCTGCATGAAACCTACCTGCGGGTCGACCGCATGGAAGAGCCGCCGAACCTCGCCCAACCCAACGCCTACCTGTATCGCATGGCCCTGAACATCGCCGCCGACCGGCGCCAGTCCGACGCTCGCCTGCTCACCGGCGAGGAGGTCGAGGAGCTGCTGCAGGTCGCCGACGAGGCCCTGGACCCTTCCCGGGTGGTGGGTGGCCAGAAGGAAATCCAGATCCTGCTCAAGGCCCTCTACGAGCTGCCGGCACGCCGCCGGCGGATCTTCATCGCTGCGCGCCTGGAAGAGGCGCCGCACCTGGAAATCTCCCAGCGCTTCGGCATTTCCACACGGATGGTGGAGAAGGAACTCAAGGCTGCCCTGGGCCATTGCGCCCTGCGTCTTGAAAGAAAAGTCATTCAGCGGTTCGGTCCCGGGGCCGGAAAACCGTCCTAGACAAAGAGTCCCTGATCAATCCGTGAGTATCTGCGCGCTTGAACATCTTTAGCATTTCTTCTCCCCGGGCCTCGGCGGACCAGCAACTGCTGAGCGAAGCCCGGGACTGGCTGGTCCTCCTGACGTCGGGCCGGGCCACCGCGGCCGACGCCCGGGCGCTGCGCCAGTGGTGCGCGCAGAGCCCGCAACACGCGGCTGCCTTCGAGCAGGCCAAGACGCTGTGGCATGGCTTGCAGCCGGCGGCCCAGCGCCTGGAACAGCAGGCGCGCTCCCGGACTTTCGGGCGCCGGGCCTTTCTCGGCGGCGCGCTGGCGGCCTCGGCGGCACTGTTCATGGTGCGCATTACGGTGCCCGGCGGTTTTGCCGGGCTCACGGCGGATTTTTCCACCGAGGTCGGCGAGCAGCGGCGGGTGGACCTAGCCGATGGTGTGAGCCTGGAACTCAACACCCAGACCCGTATCAGTCGCCGTGAACTGGCGGCGGGAGAGCAGGGCATCGAGTTGCTGGAGGGCGAGGTGGAGGTCTTCAGCCAGGGTGTGCAGGCGCTCAAGGTCCAGGCCGGGGACGGTTGGCTGAGCGCGCGCCAGGCGCGTTTCAACCTGCGCAATACCGAGCGCCAGGTGTGCGTGACCTGTATCGAGGGCAGCCTGCAGGTGGAGGTGGCCGGGCGCAGCATTCGCCTGGACAGCGGCCGCCAGCTGACCTACGACGAGCGTGGCGTGGGCCAGCCAGTGGCGGTGGACCCCCATGCAGTGCTCGCCTGGCGCGAGCAGGTGCTGGTGTTCGACAACGCCACGCTGGATACCGTGGTCCGCGAGATCAACCGCTACCGTCCCGGGATGCTGGTATTGCTCAATGCCGAGCTCGGCAAACGCAAGGTCCAGGCGCGTTTCAACCTCAATCAACTGGCCGGCGTGGCGCTGTTGATCCGCGACGCCTATGGCGCCAAGTGCACCGAGTTGCCTGGCGGCGTGGTCCTGCTCAGCTGATACCGTCTCCGCGCTCGGCCTGAGCTGCCGCCGATATCCGCTACGCGACCGTGGATCTCGACGGACCTGACCCACCGCCGGTGTCCGCCAAGTGCTCCAGGACCGGGCTCAATCCAGCGGCCCCAGTACCTGGCGGTAGCGTTCTTCGCCTTGGGGCGTCTGGCGCACCAGGCGGATCTCCAGGCCGGCGGGGTTGTCCTGGCGGTTGCCGCTAAGCTGGCGCCAGCCTTTATCCGGGTTCCACACGCGCACCTGCAGATCGCTGACCCGCTCCAGCACCGCCACGCCGTCGCGCGGCGCCGGCAACGGGTAGCGATCGCGGGCCTCGGCCTCCGCGCGGTACAGGGTGTCGCCCTTGAGCCACCAGCGCACCCTTTGCAGGCCTTCGCCAGAGGTGGCGGCGCTGCGGATCACCTCCAGGCGAAAACCCTTGCTGTCGGAGCTGCGCACGCTCAGGGGCGCCGGGGTCTCGGGTTCGGCATTCTCGCTTTCACCAAGCTGCGGCTCGCGCAACTCGATGGCGGCCCGCTGGGCCACGTCGCGGTCCAGCTGGTTGAGCGCCCGCAGCAACGCCTCGGTCTGCTCGGTGCCGGCCTTGAGGTGGGCGTCGGCCCGGCTCACGCTGTCCAGGCCGCGCCAGGCGATGAGGCTGACTAGCGCCATGAGCATGATCGCCACCATTACCTCGATCAGGGTGAAACCTTCCTGGCGACTGTTCATGGCTGCTCCACCACGCGCAACTGGCCGGCCGGCGTGCGCTCCACCCACAAGCTATGCTGACCATCGGACAGCACGACCCGAACCGGCGGATTGATCCATTCGGCATTGAGCACCAGGCGCTGGCGCGGCTCGATGCGCACGTCCATGGCGGCGGTATCCCAACGGCGCGGGCGCAGTTGGCTGTCATGGCGGAAGTCGTCGACGCCGCTGCCGCCATCGGCCGGACGGTCGAAGGCGAACCCCTTGGCATTGGCCCGCCAGGTGATGGGCCGGCCATCGGTGCGGGCTTCGGCCTGGGCCACTTGCAGCAGTTGCGCCAGGCGCTCGGCGTCCTTGCGCAGTTGTTGCAGCGGGTCGGGCTTGATGCTCAGGCCCACGGCGGCGCTGGCGATGCCAATGATCACCAGCACCACCATCAGTTCGATCAGGGTGAACCCCTGTTGCTTGCCGCTCTGCATCACGTTGCACTCCTTGGCGATGGGTCCAGACTGCCCGAGGCAGATGATCGTCCAGTGAAATAAAACCGTGAGAATTGAGCTGTAGGCTGCGGGGACGGACAAACAGGAGGTCCTGCCCATGCTACGCGCGATGCTCAACCCTTCTTCAGCCCCCCGGCTATCGCAGTACACGGCCCTGCTGGCGGCCCTGGCCGGTGTTGCCACCTGGTCGTCGCTGCTGCTGACCCCGGCCGAGTCCCAGACGCCGACGGCCGCGCCCCAGGTGCTCGCCGCACGTGCCGACAGCCCGGCCCTGCAGTGGTTCGCCAACCAGCCGGCGCAGGTGGATATCAAGGTCTGGGGGGTCATGGCCGGGGCCCGGGGGGCGGTGGCCATCCTCAGCCTCAACGACGGGCCTGCGCGCAGTTTCCTCGCCGGTGAACGGCTGACCCAGGGCGTGCGCCTGGCTGCCATCGAGGCCGATGGCGTGCTCATCGAGCGCGGCGGCGAGCAATCGCGGGTCAAGGTCAGCAAGCTGCCGGACTCGCCAACCCTGCCACGGTTGACCCGCTGAGCCTCACTGGCGCGGCGCCTGTGGCCGGCTGACCAGGCTCTCCAGCCGTGCCAGGGGTGGCGCCTCACGGCTGCGGTCGCGTACCTGCACGCTGACCCGCAGCAGGCCCGGCGCAATGCCGGGAACTATCGCCTGCTCGCAACGCAGCTTGAGCCGGCCCTGGTCGCATTCGAAATTCTTCAGGCCCGGATGCAGATTGCCCTCCAGGCGCAGCTCGGCCAGGCGGCTCTGGGCCGCCAGCAGGGCCAGGGACTTGTCGCGCAACAAACCGTTGCCCTGGGTCATGAGGCCCGCCACGCGCACTGCCGCCGACATCGCCACGGCGATGATGGCCAGGGCTACCAGGACCTCGATCAGGGTGAAGCCAGCTTGTTTGGACACCGCTCGCATGGGCTGCTCGAAACCGGGAAACAGCCTCGCAGACTAGCCCGCGGGCTTGACGGAATGGCGACCGAAACTCCCGAGGTTTTTCAATACCACTGACATATCTTCTTGCAACACTGCGCGACGAATCGAACTCAAGCCAAGGAATGTCGAGATGGATATCGCGCATGAAACGTCCCCACCCCAAGCCTGCGGAGCATTGCCGACAGGCCGGGAGATCGCCTCGCCAGGCCAGGAGCAGGAAGCTTGTGGTGTGGTATGCCAGGCCACCGGCCAAGACGCCGGCGGCAGTTCGGCATGGCGCTCGCGGACCCGGGGCAGCCGTGCCCAGCGCGGTTTCACCCTGATCGAGATCATGGTGGTGGTGGTGATCCTCGGGGTCCTGGCCGTCATGGTGGTACCCAAGGTCCTGGATCGTCCGGACCAGGCACGTGCCACTGCGGCCAAGCAGGACATCGCCGGTCTGATGCAGGCGCTCAAGCTGTATCGCCTCGATCATGGCAGCTATCCGAGCATGAACCAGGGCCTGAAGGTCCTGGTGGAACGCCCGGCCAATGCCAAGGACAGCAACTGGCGTTCCTACCTGGAGCGCTTGCCCAACGATCCCTGGGGGCATCCTTATCACTACCTCAACCCGGGGGCCAACGGCGAGGTGGACGTATTCTCCCTCGGCGCCGACGGCCAGCCCGATGGCGAAGGCGTGAATGCCGACATCGGCTCCTGGCAGTTGTAAGCCGGCCATGAACAGCCGTTCGCCCAGTGTGGCGAAGCAGCATGGCATGGCCATCATCAGCGCCTTGCTGATCGCCGCGGTGGTGGCGGTGATCGCCGCGGCGATGCTCACCCGCCAGGCGTCCTTCATGCGCACGGTGGAGGCCGAGCAGGGGCGGGTGGTGGGCAGCGCGGTGTTGCAGGGTGGGCTTGAGTACAGCCGGCAACTGCTCTGGGATGCGCGCCAGCGCGATGTCCTGACGCGCCTCGACCAGCCCTGGGCGCGGCCCATCGGCGACCAGGCGCTGGGTGGGTTCAACGACTCCTTCCAGGGGCGCCTGCAAGACCAGCAGGGCAAGTTCAACCTGCGCAACCTGGTGTTCCAGGGGCAGGTGGATGCGGTGCAGTTGCAGGGGTTCGAACAGCTGTGCCAACTGATCGGCATCGATTCGGCCCTGGGCCGGCGCATCAGCCAGCGGGTGATCGCTTCTTACCCCCAGCGCCTGGACAGCCCGGACAGTGCTGCCAAGGTCCGTGGCACCTTCGACAGTGGTCGCCTGACCTCGCCCGGCGCCGAGGCACGGGTGCTGCCGGCCCGCCAGCCGATGCTGCGCAGCGTGGAAGAGCTGCGGGGGCTGTCGGGCATGAGCGAAGCCTTGCTGCTGCGCCTGGCCCAGCACGTCAGCATCTTGCCGGGCAATACCTGGGTCAACGGCAATACCGCTACCGCCGAGGTGTTGGCCGCGGTGGTGCCGGGCCTGGCGCTCTCGCGGGCCAGGGCCCTGGTGGCCGAGCGCGACGCCGGGCACTGGTTCATCAACCGTGGTGATTTCGTCAACCGCCTGCGCATGCCGGAAGTGGCGGTGGAGCAAGTGCGGGTCGGCATCACCAGCGAATGGTTCCTGCTCCAGGGCCAGGCTCGCCGCGACCAGCGCCGGGTCAGCCTGCAAGCCCTGCTGCACCGCCCCGAGGACCGCATGCCCCAGGTTATCTGGTCGCGGGTGGGCGTATGAGCCGCTTGCGCATTGTCTTGCCGAGCCTGGCTGAGCTGGGCCAGGCCGGTTATCCGGTGCAGCACCCAGTGGATTTTGCCCGCCTGGACCGCCATGGCCGGGTCAGCGCCAGCGGACGTTGCCCCCTGGAGCAACTGGGGGCCATGGGCAAAGGCGCCAAGCCACTGCCGGTGGAGTGTTTCCTGCACCCCCAGGACAGCCTGTTGACCAGCATCGAGTTGCCGCAACTGCCGCCGGCGCGAATCAAGGCGGCGGTGGCTTGTGCCGCCCAGGCGCTGATCCTCGGTCCCATCGAGCTGATGCATATAGCCCACGGCCCGCGTGAGGCCGACGGCCAAGTGGCATTGGGCTGGCTGCCGCTGGAGCAGTTGCAGGCCCTGGGACGCTGGCTGGAACAGGCCGGCCTGAAGCTGCAGGGCCTGTACCCGGCGCCCTATGCCCTGGCGGTACCAGCGCCCGGACAACTGAACCTGTGTGCCGTGGATGGCTTGCTGGTCCTGCGGCATGGCTTGGCGCTGGGCAGCGTTCAACCGCTGTTGGCGCAGGACGCGGACGGCGCCTTGCCGGCCAGCCTGGAGCAGCTGCGCGGCACGGCTGGCGAATTGGCCTGGATCGGTGACCAGGCGCCGGCGGGGATCGCCCAGCAGCCGGCCGAGCAACGCTGGAACGGCGCTGTCCCGGCCTGGAGCCTGCATGCCGGGGCGTTGCCCGGGCGTGTCGCGGCCAAGGGCTGGGGCCGGGCCCTGGGCTGCTGCGCCCTGGCGTTGGCGGTCTGGGTGCTGGGCCTGAACCTGTATGCCGCACGTGAAGCGGAGCAGGGGCAACGACTCAAGACCCAGATGAACCAGAGGGTGCGCCAAGTGTTCCCCGAGTTGCCGGTGGTGCTCAATCCACTGCAGCAGGCCCGCCAGCAACTGGAGGCTCGGCAGAGCGGCTCGACGGGGGATCCGGCCCAGGGTTTTGCCAGCCTGTTGCAGCAGGCCGCCAGCGCCATGCCGTTCATGGTCGGCAGTGTCCAGAGCCTGAGCTATGCCCAGGAGCGCCTGCAGCTGGAAATGCTGCCCGATGCACCGCGAGTCACCGATGACAGCTGGCAGGGCGCACTGACCCAGGCCGGCTACAGCGTCCAGCGCGAGGCCAATGGCTGGACCCTGGCTCCTGCTGGCACGCGTTCCGCCGACGCCATGGAAACCCCGGAGGGCGACGATGATGAATAAAGCCCTGTTGGCACAGTACCGGGCTCGCTGGAGCGCGCTGCGAACCCGCGCCCGGGCCTATTGGAGCAGCCTGGCCCTGCGCGAGAAGCGCTTGCTGGCCGGCACCGCCGCCGGCCTGCTGGCCTTGCTGGGCTGGTCGCTGTTGATCCAGCCGGCCCTGCGCAAGATCGACTACTGGCAGGTCGAGACGCCCAAGCTGCGGTCCCAGGCCGAGGCCCTGGAGGTGCTGTTGCACGAAGTGGCGGCGGGCCCGGGCCAGGTGGCTGGAGCCGATCTGGAACAGGCCTTGCGCCAGACCCTGGACGGGGCTGGCCTCAAGGATCACTACCAATTGCAGCAGAGCGATGAAGCCGGCCCCGAGAGCTGGCGGTTGACCTTCGAGCAGGCCCCGGCGGATGCCGTGGTCGGCTGGTTGCTGGGCTCGCCCCGGCAGCTTTCGCTACAGGTGGTGGAGGCTCGCCTGCAACGCGCAGGCACGGCCGCCGCCGATGACTCGGCAGGCACACTGTCCGGGACCGTTCGCATGGATCAGGCGCAGGGCGCTAAGGAAGCTTCATGAAGTGGTCAGGTTCCAAATACGTGCGCCAGTGTCGCAAGGCCGCACCTTTCCTGCTGCTGGCGCTGGGGGCCTGCAGCACCACCCAGTCCACCCCGCCACAGCCGACGCTGGTGGACAGCGAACTGGGCCAGCCCCTGGCCGATACCCGGCGCGGTGGCGATGCCCTGGCCGACCGCCAGCGCCTGCAGGCCCAACAGGCCCAGCGGCCCAAGGTGCTGCATCCGGTCACCAACAGTCGGGCCCAGGCCACGCCGCGCAGCACCAGCGTGCCGCGCAATCCGCTGGGTGACCAGCCCGTGCAATTGAACTTCGTCGAGGCCGACATCCAGGCGGTGGTGCGGGCCTTGTCCCGCTCCACCGGCCAGCAGTTCCTGGTCGATCCACGGGTCAAGGGCAACCTGACCCTGGTCAGCGAGGGCCAGGTGCCGGCGCACCAGGCCTACGACATGCTGCTGGCGGCGCTGCGCATGCAGGGCTTCAGCATGGTGGACGTCGGCGGCGTGGCCCAGGTAGTGCCAGAGGCCGATGCCAAGCTGCTGGGCGGGCCGATCTACAGCGCCGACAAGCCGGCCGGCAACGGCATGCTGACCCGCACCTTCCGCCTGCAATACGAAAACGCGGTGAACCTGATCCCGGTACTGCGGCCGATCGTTTCGCCCAACAACCCGATCAATGCCTACCCGGGCAACAACACCATCGTGGTCACCGACTACGCCGAGAACCTGCAGCGGGTGGCGCAGATCATCAATGGCATCGACACCCCCAGTGCCATCGACACCGATGTGGTGGCGGTGCAGAACGGCATCGCCGTGGACATCGCCACCATGGTTTCCGAGCTGCTGGAAAGCCAGGGCAGCGACCAGACCCAGAAGATCAGCGTGATCGGCGATCCGCGTTCCAATTCCATCATCATCCGCGCCGGCAGCCCCGAGCGCACCGAGCTGGCGCGCAACCTGATCTACAAGCTGGACAACGCCCAGAGCAACCCCAGCAACCTGCATGTGGTCTACCTGCGCAATGCCCAGGCCGGCAAGCTGGCCCAGGCCCTGCGTGGCCTGCTCACCGGGGAAAGCGACAGCGGCGGCAACGATGGCGCCCGGGCCATGCTCAGCGGCATGGGCGCCGGCACCGGCAGCGGCCAGGGCAGCAGCCAGACCGGCAACAGCGCCAGCACCTCCGGCAATAGCAGCCTGGGCACCGGCAGCAGCGGCGCCACCAAGGGTTACGGCCAGGGTGGCAGCAGTAGCAGCGGCCTGGGTAGCAATGGCCAGCAGAGCGACCAGAACACCGCCTTTAGCGCCGGTGGCGTAACCATCCAGGCCGATGCCACCACCAATACCCTGTTGATCTCCGCGCCTGATCCGCTGTATCGCAACCTGCGGGAAGTGATCGACCAACTGGACCAGCGCCGCGCCCAGGTAGTGATCGAGAGCCTGATCGTCGAGGTCAACGAAGACGACGCCAACGAATTCGGCGTGCAGTGGCAGGCCGGCAACCTGGGGGGCAAGGGTGGTTTTGGCGGGGTCAACCTCGGCGGCAGCGGCGTGGTGGGCAACCCGGGCAGCAAGACCAGCATCGATGTGTTGCCCAAGGGGCTGAACATCGGTGTGGTCAATGGCACCGTGGACATCCCGGGGATCGGCAAGGTGCTGGACCTCAAGGTCCTGGCCCGGGCGCTCAAGAGCAAGGGCGGCTCCAACGTGCTGTCGACGCCGAACCTTCTGACCCTGGACAACGAGGCCGCGAGCATTTTCGTCGGCCAGACCATTCCTTTCGTCACCGGCAGCTATGTCACCGGGGGTGGCGGCAACAGCAACAACCCGTTCCAGACGGTGCAGCGCGAGGAAGTGGGGCTCAAGCTCAACGTGCGGCCGCAGATTTCCGAGGGCGGCACGGTCAAGCTGGATATCTACCAGGAGGTCAGCAGCATCGATGCGCGGGCCTCGGTGGCGGCCGGCACGGTGACCCAGAAGCGCGCGATCGACACCAGCATCCTGCTCGACGACGGGCAGATCATGGTGCTCGGCGGCCTGCTGCAGGATGGCTACACCCAGAGCAACGACGCGGTGCCGTGGCTGTCGAGCATTCCCGGGTTGGGAGCGCTGTTTCGCAACGAAAGCCGGAGCATCAACAAGACCAACCTGATGGTGTTCCTGCGGCCCTACATCATTCGTGACAGCGGCGCGGGGCGCAGCATCACCCTCAACCGCTATGACTTCATGCGCCGGGCCCAGGGCCAGTTGCAGCCCGAGCACAGCTGGGCGATGCCGGACATGCCGCTGCCGCAACTGCCGCCGGCGGCCAAGGCGATCCCCGGGGCGCAGCCGGTGTCGTTGCAGGACGCGCCCCAGGGCATACGGGCCACCATTCGCGCGGTACCAGTGCAATGAGCCAGGCATCAGGTCCGAATCATGGCCTGCTTCGCGCGGGGATTTTTTCTGGATGGATGGAGATTTGGCGATGACCTCCCAGCTCCCCTACGCCTGGGCCAAATCCCAGCGCATCCTGCTGCGCCACGACGAGCAAGGCGCGGTGCTGCTGGTGTGCCCCTCGACCCCTGGCTGGTCCATCGCCGAGGCCCGCCGCCAGTTCGGCCCGGCGCGCCTGGAGCAGGTGCGCGATGACGAACTCGATGGCCTGCTGGCCACCGCCTATGCCGACACCGGCAGCGCCGCGGCGGTGGTCGGCGCGGCGGAGAACGAGGTGGACCTGGACCGGCTGATGCAGGACATGCCGGAGATCACCGACCTGCTGGACACCCAGGATGGCGCGCCGGTGATCCGCATGATCAACGCCTTGCTCACCCAGGCAGCGCGGGACGAGGCCAGTGATATCCATATCGAGCCCTACGAGACCCACTCGGTGGTGCGCTATCGGGTCGACGGTACCCTGCGTGACGTGGTTTCGCCGCGCAAGGCGCTGCATGGTGCCCTGGTGTCGCGGATCAAGATCATGGCCCAGCTGGATATCGCCGAGAAACGCCTGCCCCAGGACGGCCGGATCGCCTTGCGCGTCGCCGGGCGGCCCATCGATATCCGCGTCTCCACGGTGCCAACCGGCCATGGCGAGCGGGTGGTGATGCGCTTGCTGGACAAGCAGGCCGGGCGCCTGCAACTGGAGACCCTGGGCATGGACCCGGCGCTGCTGGCCCGGCTCGACGGCCTGATCCGCCAGCCCCACGGCATCGTCCTGGTCACCGGACCCACCGGCAGCGGCAAGACCACCAGCCTCTACGCGGCCCTGGCCCGGCTGGATGCCAGCACCAGCAACATCCTCACCGTGGAGGACCCGGTGGAATATGACCTGCCGGGCATCAGCCAGATCCAGGTCAACGCCAAGATCGACATGACCTTCGCCCTGGCCCTGCGCGCCATCCTGCGCCAGGACCCGGACATCATCATGATCGGCGAGATCCGTGACCTGGAGACCGCGCAGATCGCAGTCCAGGCGTCCCTTACCGGGCACCTGGTGCTGGCCACCCTGCACACCAACGATGCCGTGTCGGCGGTCAACCGCCTGATCGACATGGGGGTCGAGCCGTTCCTCCTGGCCTCGTCGATGCTCGGCGTGCTGGCCCAGCGCCTGGTGCGGCGCCTGTGCAACCAGTGCAAGGAACCTGATCCGGCCAACCCCGGCACCTGGCGTCCGGTGGGTTGCCCGGCCTGCAACCAGATCGGCTACAGCGGGCGTACCGGGATCCACGAACTGTTCTGCATCGACGACGATATCCGCAGCCTGATCCACCAGGGCGCCGATGAGCAGGCGTTGCGCGCTTCGGCCCGGCGCGCCGGGATGTTCAGCATGCGCGAGGACGGCGAGCGCTGGGTGCGCAGCGGCGCCACCGCGCCGGAAGAAATCCTTCGTGTGACACGGGACGCCTGATGAATCGCTATCGCTACGAAGCTGCCGACAGCCTCGGCAAGATCGAATCCGGGCACCTGGAGGCCGACAGCCAGAGCGCGGCCTTCGCCAGCCTGCGCAGCCGTGGCCTGACGGCCTTGCAGGTGCAACTGGACGGCAACCAGGGCGCAGCCGGGGCAGGGGGCATGTTCAGCCCGAAGCTCTCGGACAACGACCTGGCCTGGGCCACCCGCCAGTTGGCCAGCCTGCTGGGGGCCAGCCTGCCGCTGGAGGCGGCCCTGAGTGCCACGGTGGAGCAGGCCGAGCGCAAGCACATCGCCCAGACCCTGAGTGCGGTGCGGGCCGATGTGCGCAGCGGTATGCGCCTGGCCGAGGCACTGGCGGCCAGGCCCCGGGACTTTCCGGAAATCTACCGTGCGCTGATCGCCGCCGGCGAGGAGTCCGGCGACCTGGCCCAGGTCATGGAGCGGCTGGCGGACTACATCGAGGAACGCAACGGCCTGCGCGGCAAGATCCTCACGGCCTTCATCTATCCCGGGGTGGTGGGCCTGGTGTCCATCGGCATCGTGATCTTTCTTTTGAGCTACGTGGTGCCCCAGGTGGTCAGTGCTTTTTCCCAGGCCCGCCAGGACTTGCCTGGGCTGACCCTGGCGATGCTCGCCGCCAGCGACTTCATCCGCGCCTGGGGTGGCCTGTGCTTCGCCGCCCTGGTGGCCGGGTTCTGGGGTTGGCGGATCTACCTGCGCAATCCCCAGGCCCGCTTGAGCTGGCATAGCCGGATCCTGCGCCTGCCCCTGGTCGGACGCTTCGTGCTGGGCCTGAACACCGCGCGCTTCGCCTCGACCCTGGCGATTCTCGGCGGCGCTGGCGTGCCGTTGCTGCGGGCCCTGGAGGCGGCACGCCAGACCCTGTCCAACGACCGTTTGAGCCAGAGCGTCAGCGAGGCTACCGCCAAGGTCCGCGAGGGTGCCAACCTGGCGGCGGCGCTGCGGGTGGAGAAGGTCTTCCCGCCGCTGTTGATCCATCTGATCGCCAGCGGCGAGAAGACCGGCGCCTTGCCGCCGATGCTCGAGCGGGCGGCGCAGACCCTGTCCAGCGACCTGGAGCGCCGGGCCATGGGCATGACCGCGCTGCTGGAGCCGCTGATGATCGTGGTCATGGGCGGCGTGGTGCTGGTGATCGTCATGGCGGTGCTGCTGCCGATCATCGAGATCAACCAGCTGGTGACTTGATCGGGGCGAGGGCGCTCGCACCGTTCGGCCGTGGCCGGCAAACCCATTGCACTGGTCTGCCGGCCATGGATGCCTGCTTGTTCCGAGGCATCAAGTTGCCCGGTACGAGTGTTCGCTCGCACCGCGAGGACCGGGCCGGCAGATTCTTTTTCCAGGCCGCTCCCCGCGCTCCCGACCCTTGCGACAGGCATTCTCGGGTTCCTCGTTCTGTCATGTTCCAGCCTCGCTCCCAGAGGCTACGGCGCCTGGCGGAAGATGCCGGTCCAGGCAGTGGAAACCTGGCTGTCATCTTGGGCGAAAGGGCCTTAAAAAAGCGCTGTGGACACCCGAGGATCTTTTGCAGGAACAGCCGGTTTCTCCCGAGCATTTTTCCTTTAACTGTCACCGGAAGCTGCGAACTTCTCTCCCCATGGCCTCACCCATCAAGCCCTCTGGATCAAGGCTTCTGGCCCGAGCGCCATGGCGTCATGCAAGAGCTATTCACCCAACGTACGAACACGACGAAAGGAGATTCTTCATGTTTAAGCGCAATGTTCTCGCGGCATCCCTGACCCTGGCCGCCCTGTGCTCGGCACAGGCTGCAATGGCTGACATCAACGGCGGTGGCGCTACCCTGCCACAACCGCTGTACCAGACCGCTGGCGTTCTGACTGCCGGTTTCGCTCCCTACATCGGCGTAGGCAGCGGCAACGGCAAGGCTGCCTTCCTGAACAACGACTACACCAAGTTCGTGGCCGGCACCACCGGCAAGAACGTGCACTGGGCCGGTAGCGATTCCAAACTCAGCGCCACTGAACTGGGCAACTACTTCACTGCCCACCAGGCTGCCTGGGGCAAGCTGATCCAGGTGCCTTCGGTGGCCACTTCGGTTGCCATCCCGTTCAACAAGGCCGGTACTGCGGCCGTTGACCTGAGCGTCAACGACCTGTGCGGCGTGTTCTCGGGCCGGGTCAACAACTGGAGCCAGATCGCCGGTGCTGGCCGTACTGGTCCTATCACCGTGGTCTACCGCAACGAAAGCAGCGGTACCACCGAGCTGTTCACCCGCTTCCTGAACGCCAAGTGCGCTGAAACCGGCACCTTCGCCGTGACCACCAACTTCGCTTCCAGCTACTCGGGTGGCTTGCCAGCCGGCGCCGTGGCCGCTGTGACCAGCCAGGGCGTGATGGACGCGCTGAACGCTGGCGACGGTCGCGTTACCTACATGAGCCCTGACTACGCCGCGCCTACCCTGGCTGGCCTGGACGATGCCACCAAGGTGGCCAAGGTCGCCGGTGTTTCGCCAGCTCCTGCCAACGTATCGGCTGCCATCGGCGCTGTTCCGGTACCTGCGGTGGCTGACCGTGGCGATCAGAACCTGTGGGTTCCGGTCTTCACTTCCCAGGCCAACATCGACGCCAACCCTGGTGACAAGAGCCTGCGCCTGTACCCAACCAGCGGCTACCCGATCCTGGGCTTCACCAACCTGATCTTCAGCCAGTGCTACGCCGACGCGACCCAGACTTCGCAAGTACGGGCTTTCTTCAGCCGTCACTACGGCGCTCTGGCGAACAACGACACTGCAATCAACAACAACCGCTTCGTGCCACTGCCAGCTGCCTGGAAAACTGCCGTACGTGACTCGTTCGTCACTGCTTCCAGCGGTCTGAGCATCGGTAACGCCAGCGTTTGCAACGCCATCGGCCGTCCGCTGTAACTGACGCGTTCGATACCCGCAACATCTGGATCAGCAACGGTTTCGACCGTTGCTGATCTTTTCATTCAGGGTCGCCTGGCCTGTTCATCGCCAGGCTCGCCACGCAGTTTTGGCGCTAACCGCTGTGACGGCAGCGCGGACTCGCTCCGAGCTTGCTCGCGGCCACCGGGATGGTCGACCAAGGGCGTCTTGGTCGCCGACGGGCGAGCGTTACACCCAAAACATGAATTTTCCATGACAAGCGTTCGGTCGTGTCCCTTGGCAACGGCCTATCCCTAGAGCAGTGACGCGCGCCCTGGGTCGTACAGCGTCGCGCACCCCTGGGCGTCATAACAAAGGATGAGTAGTAATGGTTCGCTGCAAACCACCGGTTAACACCCCTGGCCTGGATTCCCAGGTGTCGATCCTGCGGCTCAAGCCCCTGGCCCAGGCCATCGCCCTGTTGTTGATGGCCGGCAGTGCCAATGCTGCCCCGGCCTTCAGTTCCGGCTGGTTCGCCGACAAGGGCGCTTCCCAGGCGGCCACTGCCGCGCGTACCGGCAGCCAGATGCCGGGCATGCCGCCACCGCTGTCCCAGCAGGTGCGGGTCAACCAGCAATTGCAGCGTTCGCTGGGCAATCTCAACTCCACGGTGGCGGCCATCGCCGCGCAACAAGCGGCCCAGGCAGCGGCTCGCCAGGCTGCGTTCGGCAGTGTCAGCGCTATTCCCGACGGCCTGGGCCAGGGTGGGTTGAAGGTCGACAACAGCCTGACCCAGGGCTGGATCAACGCCAAGGGCCCGGTGCAGAGCCAAGCCGGTGGCAAGACCACGGTGACCATCGAGCAGACCGCCGACAAGGCCATCCTCAACTGGGAAACCTTCAACGTCGGGCGCAACACCACGGTGGATTTCCAGCAACAGTCCAACTGGGCGCTGATGAACCGGGTCAATGACCCCAATGGCCGACCCAGCGAGATCCAGGGCCAGGTCAAGGGCGCCGGCACGGTGATGATCATCAACCGCAACGGCGTGGTGTTCAGCGGCACCAGCCAGGTCAATGTGCGCAACCTGGTGGCCGCCGCAGCCACCATCACCGACGAGCAATTCAGCAAGCGTGGCTTGTATGTCGACGCCAACGGCAGCCAGCCGACCTTCACCGACGCCGCCGGCAAGGTCCTGGTCCAGGCTGGCGCCTTGATCCAGACCCATGCCCCGGCTACCTCCACCGATGCCGGTGGCTACGCCTTGCTGTTGGGCAGCGAGGTGCAGAACGCCGGGACCATCGTCACCGCCAAGGGCCAGACCGCCCTGGCCGCCGGCGACAGTTTCTACATCCGCCGCGGGGTCGGGACCGAGGGCAACCAGCGTTCCACCACCCGCGGCAATGAAGTGGCCACCTCGCTCAAGCCGGGTAGCAGTGCCGGCAAGGTCAGCAACAGCGGCTTGATCATGGCCGCCACCGGCGACATCACCCTGACCGGCCACCAGGTGCAGCAGAACGGCGTGGCCCTGGCCAGCACCTCGGTGGATACCCGGGGCACCATCCATTTGCTCAACTCCGCCAGCGACGGCACCGGTAGCGTGACCCTGGGGCAGGGCAGCACCACCGCGATTCTCCTGGATAGCAGCGGCAGCAGCGCCCTGGACAGCCAGCGCAACAGCGGCCTGGGCAATCTGGACGGCACCCCGACCAACCTGATCACCGGCCAGTTCAACAATCTCAGCAGCGTCGCCGATCGCACCGACCAATCCCGGGTGGAGATCGTCAGCGGCGGCACCGTGGACTTCCAGAAGGGCTCGATCACCCTGGCCACCGGTGGCCAGGTGGCGGTCAGCGCCGGGCAGCGCAGCCTGGTGCGCGATGGCGCGGTGATCGACGTCGCCGGCGCCGTCGGGGTCAAGGTGGCGATGGAATCCAACAACATCAAGATCAACGTCCAGGGCAACGAGCAACGCGATTCGGCGGGTAACCGTGACTCCGGCAAACTGATCAACAACGATGTGTGGGTCGACCTGCGCGAGCTGATCTTCGTCCCGGCGGGCACCAACGGTTACGCCAGCGACCGCTGGTATACCGCGGGCGGTCTGCTGGAGGTGGGTGGCTACCTGGGTACCCAGCGGCACAGCATCGGTGAATGGATGGCCCAGGGTGGAACCCTGACTTTCACTGGCAAGGATGTGGTGACCCAGTCCGGCGCCCAGTTGAACCTGTCCGGCGGCACCGTGGACGTACAGGGCGGCTATATCCAGCAGACCTGGCTCAAGGGGGTGGACGGGCGCTTGTATGAGTTGTCCCGGGCCCCGGGAGACTTGCTCTATGCCGGGATCTACAAAGGCTATGTGGACAGCAGCCCGCGCTGGGGGCGCACCGATTACTACTACAACCCGCTGATTGCCCAGCAACAGCGCTATGAGGCGGGTTACACGGTGGGCCGTGATGCCGGCAAGCTGGTGATCGGCACCGGCAACGCGGTGCTCGAAGGGCAACTGGTCAGCGATGTGTTCAAGGGCGACCGGCAGATCCAGGCGCCCAAGCCCAACCTCGATGGCTACCAGCAATCGCACAAGGCGGCAGCCCAGCGCGCGCAGCTGATCATCGGCAGCTACACGCCGATCTACAACAAGGCCAGCGGTGTCCTGCGCTATGCCTTGAGCCCCAGCGTGGACCAGGTGCTGATCGACGCCAAACAGCAGAAGATCGCCGACGGCCTGGACCTGGACAGCGCCTTGCCAGCCGACCGCCAGGGCCGCTTGGTACTCGACAGCGACCAGCTCAATGGCCTGCAACTGGGGGCGATCAAGGTCGGCGCCCGGCAGCAGATCCAGGTCGATGGCGCGCTGACCGTGGCCGACGGTGGCGACATCACCCTGTTCGGCCCCCTGGTCAAGATCAACGCCAACCTCAGTGCCCACGGCGGCAGCATCAACGCCGGCAACGTGCTGAGCCAGGTGGATGTGAACCGTAATTTCGTGGTTGGTGACGTGATCCTCGCGCCCACCGGTGGCGCCCAGGCCCGGGTCGATGTCGCCGGTGGAGTCAAGCTGGATGTGTCGGGGCGTTGGAACAACCTGGCCCTCGACCCGCTGAATAACGGCGGCGTACCGTTCAGCAACGGCGGCAAGGTGTCGCTGCGCAGCAGCGGCGATCTCAACCTGGCCAAGGGCAGCCTGGTGGATGCCAGCTCCGGCGCTACCATCGCTATCGACGGCAAGCCCAGCGGTGGCAAGGGCGGCGACGTGACCCTGGCGGCCGACGGCAAGCTGGACGTATCAGGGGAGCTGCGCGGCTATGGTGTCAATGGCGGCGGCACCCTGGCGCTGCAGGCACACAAGGTATTGATCGGTGCTGGCAGCAGCGTGCCCGAGGCGGGCACGCTGCAACTGGCGCAAGACTTCTTCAACAAAGGCTTCTCGGCCTACGACATCACCGGCAATGAAGGGCTGAAGGTGGCCGAGGGTGCCAAGGTCGATGTCACTGTCCCGGTCTATCGTTTTGGCGACCAGGCGAGCAATGCGGCCACCGGTAGCGCCCCGGCCAGCGTGCTGGAGCCCTGGCTGCCGGAGTTGTACCAGCAGGATGCGACCAAGAGCGTACTGACCCAGCGCCGTGGCGCCGGGCTGACCCTGACCGCCGGCAACCAGTACTCCACCGGCGCGCAACTGGCGACCACCGAGCTCAGTGTTGGCCAGGGCGCGGTGATCAATGTCGATCCGGGACAAGCCATCAACTTGCGCAGCGTCGGCCAGTTGACCATGAACGGCATCCTCAACGCCTGGGGCGGCAGCGTCAGTCTCGGTGGCCTCACCGTGGCCAGTTCCGAGGCGGCCAACGCTGCCGGCCATGGACGCTCGATCTGGGTCGGTGAGCAAGCGCTGATCGATGTCGCGGCCCGGGCAGCGAGCGCCGTGGACAATCGTGGGCGCAGCTATGGCCAGGTGCGCAATGGCGGCAACATCAGCATCGGCGGCGAGATCGACCTGGCCACCGGCATCGCCAAGGCCAGTGACCTGTTCGTGGTGGTGCGTGATGGTGCGCGGCTGGATGCATCCGGCACCCAGGCCGCCCTGGACATTCCCGGGCAAGGGCGGGTGCAGGTCGCCAGCAATGGCGGCAGCATCAGCTTCGCCTCCAACAATGGCCTGTACCTGGACGGCAATTTCGTCGCCCGGGCCGGTGGTGCCGGTGCGGCGGGGGGGAGTTTGTCCGTGGCCCTGGAAAGCCCGTACTACACCAAGAACGCGGTGACCGACCGGGTGCTCAAGGCTCGCGAACTGGTAGTCAGCCAGACTCACCAGGCCAACGTCCTGCCAGGATCGCCAGAATCTGCGGCCAGCGCTCTGGAGTATGGCCGTGGCCGCCTCGGTGCGGATCAGGTGGCGGCCGGCGGCTTCGATAACCTGGCCTTGCTGAGCAACGGCCTGTTGGGCTTCGATGGCAATGTGTCGCTGAACATGGGGCAGAGCCTGCGCCTGTACAGTGGCGCCCTGGGCCTGACGGAAGCCGCCGCGGCCAACAGCCAGGTCAATCTGTCGGCGCCTTATCTGTTGCTGGCGGGCATCCTCGCGCCGCCGGAGGCCAAGGACCAGTATGTGCGTGCGGTGGTCTCCATCGGCAGGCCGTCGGAACGCGTCACCCAGGCGCTGTTCAGCGCCGCTGGCAGCCTGATCGATGTGCGCGGCAATGTGATGTTCGGCAGCAAGGGCGACCTGCGCCAGGCCAACGGCAGCCTGGTGAACATCGAACGGCGAGGCTTCGATCACGTCCAGCTCGATAGCCAGGGCGACCTGCGCTTCCTCGCCGGCGCTGGCGCCGATGTGATCGCCAAGGGCATCAGCACCCAGCTTCTGACCCAGGGCGACATGACCCTGCGCGCCGCCCAGTTGTATCCGGGTACCGAGGTCGGGGCACGGGTGGTCGCCGGTTACAAGTACGATTTCGCAGGCCTCGCATTCGATCCGACCCGGACCCTCACTATCGCGCGTAATGGCAACGCTGACCTGGCCGTGCCGTACTCGGCCTTCGGCCGCCTGCAACTGGGCGCCGCCAATATCAAGCAGGGCGGCGTGGTGCGCGCCCCCCTGGGTTTGATCGAGATCGGCAACCTGGGCAGCAGCAAGGTCGAACTGTTGCCGGGCAGCCTGACCTCGGTCAGCGGCAAGGGCCTGGTGCTGCCCTATGGCGGCACCGTCGATGGCCAGGTCTACAAGTACAACGGCAAGACCGTGAACTTCGTAGGCCAGGGCGGGTTGGTCAATGAAAACAGCGAGCTTAGCGTCGGCGTGATCCTGGGTGGCAAGTCGGTGAAGGTACAGCAAGGGGCCACCCTGGACCTGTCCGGCGGCGGCGAGTTGCTGGGCGCAGGTTTCATCTCCGGGCGCGGCGGCTCCACCGATGCTCGCTACAGCCCACTGGTGCAGATCGGTGCCAACGGCGACCTGGTCCTGCCGGGCCTGGCCAGCAACCCGATCTACGCCATCGTTCCCGGTGCTCAACCCGGCTACGCGCCGGTGGCACCGGAGGGCGGCGCGGTAGACCCGCTGATCGGCCAGCAGGTGACCATCGGCGCCGGAGTGCCCGGGCTGGCGGCGGGTACCTATACCCTGATGCCGTCCACCTATGCCCTGATGCCGGGGGCCTTCCGCGTGGAGATCAACGGCCTGGCGGGACTTGGCAGCGAGGGCTCGGCCCAGCAGATGCGCAATGGTTCCTGGAGCACCGCCGGGCGCTTGTCCATCGCCAACACCGGGATCGGCAACAGCGTCGCCAGCCAGTTGATCCTGACCTCGGCCGATACCCTGCGCCATTATTCGCAGTACAACGAGACCAGCTACGCACAATTCGCCATGGCCGACGCGGCCAAGCTTGGCGTGCCGCGGCCCTTGTTGCCGGTGGATGCCAAGACCCTGAAGTTGGCGCTGGAAGCCGGCGCCGGAACCGACGCGTTCTCTTTCCAGGGCACTGGCCGCTTCGAGGCTGCAACGGGGGGCTTTGGCGGTACTGTTTCGGTATTGAACAGGAGCAACGGCAGCGGTATCGAAGTGGTCAAGGCCGGGCAGTCGGCCACTGACGGTTTTACCGGGATCACTCTGGATGCCGACAGTCTCAATGCCTTGGGTGCCGCACGCCTCATGCTCGGCGGCCTGACCCTGGTCAAGTATGGCCAGAGCGGTAACCTCATCACCCTGGCCGAGGGCACCAACACCAGCAATGGCTCGATCATCCTGCGCCAGGGCGCGGCCCTGGCGGCGCCGGAAGTATTCCTGGTGGCCAACACCGGCCAGATCCTGGTGGAGCAGGGCGCCTCGATCAACACCATCGGTCGTGGCAAGGCCAGTTATGACGCGCGAGACGGTTTCACCTATCAGGTGGGCAACATGCTGGCGGTCTCCAATGGCCTGCTCAATGTGGTGAGTGCGCCTGCAGCCCTGCAGCCCAGCAACGGTATCAAGGTGGGAAGTTGCGGCAGTGGCCTTTGCACCGGGCAGACCTCTTTGTACTCCGAGGGCAGCATCGTTGCCTTGACCGACAAGACCTTCGAGCTGGGGGACCAGGTGCGCTATGGCACCCGGCACCTGAACCTGGGCTTGAGCAGCATCAATGTGGGCAGCCCCGAGGCCCTGGCTGCGGCAGCCGCGGGTAATCGCCTGCCCGCCGGCATGACCCTGACCCAGCAAGTGCTGGATCGCCTGCTGCGTGGCGATAGCCAATTCGGTGCCCCAGCCCTGGAGACCCTGCAACTCTCGGCCCGGGACAGCTTCAACTTCTATGGCAGTGCGGGCCTGGATACCTACGATCCGGTCACCGGCAAATCGTTGCTGAGCAACCTCATGCTCTCGACTCCGGCCATCTACGGTTCCGGTGGCGCCAATGACGTGGCCAGCATCCACACCGCCAACCTGATCTGGCAGGGGGCTGTGAATCCGGCTGGGGCGGTGGTGGCCGGCGGCGCCGGGACGGGCAGTGGGCGCCTGGATATCAACGCCGAGCGCATCGAGTTCGGCTACGGTGCCTTCGCCCAGCCGAGCACCACCAAGACCTTCGATCGCCTGGCCCTGGGGTTCGCCAACGTCAATCTCAACGCCAGCCAGCGCATCACCGCCAACCACAAGGGCAGTCTCGCGGTGTACCAGAGCCAGGGTGGCTACGACCCACTCAAGGGTTTTGCCTATAGCGGCGGCAACTTGAATATCCGTACGCCGTTGATGACTGGCGAAGCCGGTTCGGTGAACCGCATCACGGCCGGTGGCGCCATCGATATCGGCGCCACGGCTGGCTCTCGTGGCCAGGCCAATGGCCAGGGGGCCGAGTTGTCCTTGAGCGGTGACAGCATCCGCCTGGCCAGCGCGGTGGTCCTGCCCAGCGGCAAAGTGACCCTGGATGCCCGTGGCGATGTGCAGTTGACCGATGCTGCGCTGATCGATGTGGCCGGGCGTGCCATCGCCTTCAACGATCTGACCAAGTACGGAGCCGGCGGCGAGGTGCTGCTGCAGAGCCGTACTGGCAATGTATTGCAGGCGGCGGGTTCGAGCATCGACCTGTCGGCGCAGAACAACCAGGCCGGCAAGTTGCGCGCCGTGGCCCAGGACAGTGGCGCGGGGCTGGTGGACCTGGCAGGCAAGATCCTTGGCACCAGCAGTGGTTCTTACGATGCCGGCGGCACCCGGGTGCCGTACCTGGGCGGCGCGGTGGAAATCCAGGCCCAGCGCCTGGGTGGCAGCGGTACCCTTGACGAGCAGTTCGCCGCTCTCAACCAGCGCCTGAACCAGGGCCAGGTATATGGCGCGCGCAGCTTCCAGCTCAAGCAGGGCGACCTGACCATCGGCAATGGCCTGAAGGCCAACAGCATCAACGTCTCCCTGGACAACGGCAGCCTGCGGGTCAACGGCCTGGTGGATGCCAGTGGCGAGCGGGTCGGCAGTATCAACCTGGCGGCCGGCAATGGCCTGCTCCTGGACTCCGGCGCGGTGCTCGATGCCCATGGCAGCAAGCTGCGGGTGGACAGCTACGGCAAGATCATCGATGCGCCCAACCGTGCCACCGTCGTCTTGGGTTCCGGCAAGGGCCAGTTGACCCTGGCCGATGGCGCGCGCATCGACCTGCGCCATGGGACGGATGTAGCGGTCGGTAGCGCTGCGGGACAGAACGACGGCCGCAGCCGTGGCACCCTGGAGCTCAATGCCCCACGGATATTCAAGCCCGATGGCAGCAGTGACGATATCGCCATCGATGCCCGGGGTCGCCTGGATATCCAGGGGGCGCGCTCGATCGCGGTCAACGGCATGGTCAGCTATGACGATGCGCCGCAGAAGAACGATGCCGCCAGCGGCCGTCCTTATCAGGAAATTACCCAGGACTACCTGGACCAGAAGCATCAGTTGAGCAGCGCCTTCATCAACGCCGCCCTGCAGAACAGCGACCTGATGCAGAACAAACTGGCCGGGTTGAACAACGCAGGGTATGCCGACGCCTTCCACTTGCGCCCCGGGGTCCAGATCGTCAGCAAGATCCCTGACGGCGACCTGGTGGTGCAGGGCGACCTGGACCTGTCCGGCTACCGCTATGCCAGCGTCAACCCCCACAGCCAGAAGACTTCGGTATATGGCTCGGGCGAGGTCGGCGCCCTGGTGTTGCGCGCTGGTGGCGAGCTGAGTATCTACGGCAGCATCAACGATGGCTTCGCCCCGCCACCGCAGACCGTGGACGACAAGGGCTGGGTGCTGTTGCCGGGCGTGGACTTCAGCGGTGGCAACATCATCGTGCCGGGCACCGGGGTGACCCTGGCCGATGGCACCAGCTTCCCCACCGGCGCGATCCTTAACTACGACCTGCCGATCAAGGGCCTGACCCTGGCGGCGGGTACCCGCTTGCCGGTGACCGCGATCCTCGACCAGAACCTGGTCCTGCCGGCCGGCACCATCCTCGCGGCGGCCATACGTGATGCCGCCGGCAACTTGCTGTTCGCCGCCGGAACCCTGTTCAGCGAAGCCCAGACCCTGGCCGTCGGTACCCAGCTGGAGGCCGGCAGCCTGCTTGGCCAGAATGCTCGGGTCAAGGCCATGACCTGGCCCAAGGGCGTGGGCCTGCCAACGGCCGTTGGCGGCCAGGTGTTGCTCGACGGCAGTCAGCCGTTGGCCAAGGGCGCGCTGATTCCGTCCGGCACCAACGTCAAGCTGCCTGACGGCGTCAGCTCCATCGCCTTGCGTACGGAGGCGGTGGGGCGCCAGGGCAAGCTCTGGGCCATTGCGCCGATGCTGGCCGAGGGTTCGCAGTCCTGGTCCCTGCGCCTGGTGGCCGGGGGGGATACCACGGCGGCCGACAGCCGTATCCTGCAAGCCAACCCGGGTAATGGCGACCTGCATCTGGCCGACAGCCACTACGGCATGTTCGCCAAGGAAATGCCGGCCAAGGGCGTGCAGACCTGGACCCAGCAGGCCGTGGACGATCTGGCTGGGGCCGGGATAGTGGTCAAGGCTGGCGAGCCGATCGATGAGCAGATGCTGATCGACCTAGGCCAGACCTCCATCGAACAATTCTGCCAGGACACTCCGGCTTATTGCGCGATCAAGGCCAGCTATGCCTGGACCCAGCAAGCGGTAGATGACCTGGCCGGGGCCGGGATAGTGATCAAGGCCGGTGACAGAATCGATGAAAAGATGCTGCAGGACCTGGGACAGTCTTCCGTCGAATCTTTCTGCCAGGACAACCCGGCGTATTGTGTTGCCATGGCGGACAAGGAGTATGCCCCCACGCCATCAAGCACCGGTTTCAGCGTGATTCGCACCGGTACTGGCGATCTGGAACTGCTCAGTGCCGGCAACCTGAGCATGGACTCGCTGTATGGGGTCTACACCGCGGGTACTTCCTCACTGGCCACTGCGCCAGGTTCTCCTTACAACCAGGCCAAGGCTCCAGGGCGGGGCACCACGGTGCTCAACGACGTGAACAGCTACTTCGAGAAGTTCGTCGATGGCGGTAGCGAAAGCCTGTACCGCGCCTGGTATCCCGATGGGGGTGGCAACCTGAGCCTGCGGGTCGGCGGCAACCTGACCGGCAACATCGTGGATACCGCCGCGCAGTCCCAGGCCCGGCCCAATCCCCAGGACAGCGGCCATGACTCGACCCAGGTCGGCAACTGGTTGTGGCGCCAGGGGGGAGGGCAATCCTTGCCGACGGCCTGGTGGATCAACTTCGGCAGCTACACCGCCACCGCCACTGCCGACCAGTTGGTGGGCTTTACCGGTTTCGGCACCCTGGGCGGTGGCAACCTCCATGTGCGGGTGAGCGGCGATGCCGGCGTGCTGAAGCCGCTGGCCGGCAGCGTGCTGGAACGATCGGCCAACCCACGCACCCAGGGGCTGGTGCTGGCGATAGGCAGCACCGGCAGGGTCACCGCCGATGGCGGACTGCAATTGACCGGTGGCGGAGACCTGCGCTTCGAGGTGGGTGGAGGCCTGAACCCAGGCAGCAGCCTCACCAAGCAAAGCCAGATTGACGGCGTACTGCTGAATCTGCGCGGCAATGCCCAGGTGCTCGGGGCTTCGGTGGGCAGCCTGGACCTGCACTATGGCAGCCGTCCGGAAGACCGCAGCGCGGGAGAAACCCGGGCCTTCGATCCTGTACGGGCCACCACCGCCCTGGCGGCAGGGGGGATCACCCTGGTGCCGGGCGATGCCACGTTCAATCTGTCGACCCGCGGTGACCTGGTACTGCAAGGGGTGATCGATCCGGGACGCACCTCGTTGATGAACGGTTATGCCCTGGAGGGTATCCAGGGTTCCGGGAAAACCTGGTTCTCCCTGTGGACCGACCGCACCGCTATCGACCTGTATTCCGCAGGCGGCAATGCCACGCCGATGATGACGGCGGTGGAAACCGACCTGGCCGTCGTTTATCCGTCGATCCTGCGGGTAACGGCCGCCAGCGGCAGCCTGTACTACGGCAGCGCGAAAGGGGTCGGTACGGTGAACAACAACCACTCGACCCTGGTGCTGGCGCCTTCGAACAACAGCCAGCTGCAGTTGTTGGCGGGGGATTCGATCTATGGCGGGAACCTGTCCATCAACCAGTCTTTCGCCGCGCCCACCACCCTGGCGACACCCTTCAACCCGGCCTATGCGGCATGGAATGGGAGCGGGGTGCTGATCCCCGGCATGGGCAACCTGTCCGCGGATGCGAACCTTGCCGGCGACAGCTATCCACTGTTCACTTTCGGTTCTCCTTCGGCCACGGGTGGCTGGCGACGCAATAGCGGCCCGGCGCGTTTTTATGCGCTCAAGGGCGACCTGCTGGCGGTCGGCAGTGGTCGTAGCCTGGTGTTCACCGATAGCGATCCGCGTTTTGGCCAGACTCGTTATGAGGGCGGCGGCGCGGTATGGATGATGGCCGGGCGCGATATCGTCAGCAGTGGAACCTCCCAGGACGGTGCTCGAGTAGATGGTAATAAGCTTGGCTATTACACCTTCACTGGCAACCTGTTCATTCACGACGACCCCAGCGATATCTCCATCGTCAGTGCCGGGCGCGACGTCCTCTACAGCAACTTCAACGTCGCCGGCCCCGGCACCCTGGAGCTCACCGCGGGGCGCAACATCCTGATGGAGGACAAGGTCAGCGTCACTAGCCTCGGCGCCGTGGCGCCGGGGGACAGCCGCCCGGGGGCGAGCATCGTGATGCAGGCCGGGGTCGGCGCCAGCGGGCCGGATTATCGGCGTTTCGTCGAGGCTTACCTCGACCCGGCCAACCTGGCCGGTAGCGGCGAATCCCTGGCGGGCAAGCGGGTGGCCAAGACCTACGAGGGCGAGTTGCTGGCCTGGCTGGCCGAACGCTTCGGTTTCGTCGGCAGCGCCGCCGAGGCTCGGGCCTACTACGCGGCCTTGCCGGCGGAACAGCAGCGGGTGTTCGCCCGGGATGTGTATTTTGCCGAGCTCAAGGCCGCTGGCCGCGAGTACAACGAGGAGGGCGGGGTACGCCAGGGCAGCTACGCCCGGGGCCGGGCGGCGATCGCCGCGTTGTTCCCGCAGACCGACGTGGCCGGCAACCCGATCACCTACAAGGGCGATATCACCCTGTTCGGTGGCTCCGGGGTGCATACCAACTTCGGCGGCAAGATCCAGATGCTGACTCCGGGCGGGAGCCAGACCTTCGGTATCGAAGGTAATGCACCGCCGGCCTCGGCGGGGATCATCACCCAGGGCGCGGGGGACATCCAGCTGTACTCCCAGGGCAGTATCCTGCTGGGCCAGAGCCGGATCATGACCACCTTCGGCGGGGCCATCATGGGCTGGTCGGCCCAGGGCGACATCAACGCCGGCCGGGGCTCCAAGACCACCGTGGTCTACACCCCGCCCAAGCGGGTCTACGACAATTGGGGCAACGTCAGCCTGGCGCCATCGGTGCCCAGCACCGGTGCGGGGATCGCCACCCTGGCACCGATTCCCGAAGTGCCGTCGGGCGATATCGACCTGATCGCACCTTTGGGTACGGTCGATGCCGGCGAAGCGGGGATCCGGGTTTCGGGCAGCGTCAACGTCGCGGCCTTGCAGGTGGTCAACGCCGCGAACATCCAGACCCAGGGCAAATCCTCCGGGATCCCGGTGACCGCGACGATCAACACGGGTGCCATGACTTCGGCCAGCGCCGCGGGCTCGGCGGCTTCCCAAGCCGCACAAGATGCGGTCCGCAACCAGCAGGCGACGGCCAGGCAGGGCCGGGCATCCATCGTCACCGTGGAGGTGCTGGGCTTTGGTTCCGAGCAGGTGCAGCGTCCGCGCGAGGAAGCCAGCCAGGCCCCGGCCTACAACCCCGACAGCCCGGTGCAGGTACTGGGCGCCGGCCCGCTCAATGAGCAGGCGCGGGCTCGCCTCACCGAAGAGGAGCGCAAGCAACTGACGCTATAAGGTTCTCTCGTGGTAGCAACGCTTTGGGGGCGATCATCGATCGCCCCTTTTTTGTCCGGATCAGTTCGGCAGCGGGGTGGGCTGGCCCAGCAGCCAGTCGAGGATATCGTCCCACAGGGGCTGGGCATCGTCGCGGAAGTAACCCATATGGCCATAGGGGCGGGCACCGGCTGGCGGCTTGAGATCGAGCCGGGTCATGGGGGCGTTGCAGTAGCCCTTGGCGAAGGCATCCAGCGAGCGCGGCGGGGCCCAGGGATCGTCCACCGAGGTGGCGAACAGGCAGGGCGTGCGTACGCTGGCGTAGAGCTCGGCCAGGTGTGCCATCTGCGGGTCGTCGAAGTAGTAGTGCGGGTATTCGCACCAGCGCTTGAGGTCGCGGTAGACCCCCAGCGGCAGGTCCTCGCCCATGCCCAGTAGGCTCCAGGCCATGTAGCCCTTGTATGCCACCAGCGGTGGCAGGACGAGCTTCCATAGCAGGCGCATTTTCAGCGCCTCGCGCCAGTGCATCCAGCCGCTCCAGCCGGCGCCGCTACCCAGGCTGTAGCAGGCGCTGACGGCCTGGTGGTTGGGTAGCAGGCCGAAGGCGTGGCCGCCGAAGGAGTGCCCGACCCAGTACAAGGGCAGCGCGTCGTGGCGTAGCAGTTCCACGGCCGCTGCCAGGTCCTGGTAGGCCCAGTCCAGGAAGGACATGGCAAACCCCTTGAGGCTCCCGGCGCGGGATTGGCCGATGCCCCGGTAGTCCAGGGTCAGCACGTTGAAACCGCGGCGCGCGGCATGTTCGGCGAAGCGCCGGTAGAAGCGCTGCTGGACACCGGCGGCGCTGGCCAGGAGCAGGTTGCCCCTGGCAGTGCCGATGGCCGGGTAGCGCAGGGCGCCCAGACGATAGCCATCGGCGGCCACCAGGGTCAACGGCTCGCTGCTGGCGGACGGCTGATCGGTACGGACTGCAATGTTCAATACAGGCATCCTTGAGGCAGAGGTTCGGGAGCGGGCTGGGTGGTTCAACGGCCGAGGAACACCGGCTGGCGTTTTTGTAGCATGGCCATCACGCCCTCGCGAGCATCCTCGCTGCGCACCTGCTGCATGAGCTGAGGGTTGAGCTGGGCCAGGGCCGCCTCTTCTCCCTGCTCCAGGGCGAGGAAGGCCGACTGCAAGGTCGCCCTGACTGCCAACGGCGCCGCCTTGGCGATGCGCTCGGCGTAGTCGATGGCCCGGGCCAGCAGGTGTTCAGGGGCCACTACCTCGACCAGCAGGCCCATGTCCAGGGCCGTGGCCGCGTCGAACTCCTCGCCGGTGAGCATGTAGCGCATGGCCCGGGTCCAGCCGGCCACCCGGGGAAAGCGCAGTGTGGCGCCGCCGGCCGGGGAAATGCCGCGCAGCACTTCCAGCTGGGCGAAGCGTGCATTGCTGGCGGCGATGGCGATATCGGCATTGAGCAGCAGCTCGATGCCGGCGGTCCAGCAGGCGCCCTGTACCGCCATCACCACCGGTTTGCTGCGCCGTGGCCCGATCACGCCCCAGGGATCGATGCCGTCTTCGGGGTAGGCGATGCCGCCACTGGCCAGCTTCGGCGTCAGCTCCATCAGGTCCAGCCCGGCGGTGAAGTGCTCGCCGTGGGCGAACAGCACCGCGCAGCGCAGTTGTTCATCGCGCTCGTATTCGCCCAGGGCCCGGGACAGGTCCTCGAGCATGGCGCTGTCGAAAGCGTTGCGCTTGGTGGCCCGGTCCAGGCCGATCAACAGCACCTGGCCTCGTTGCTCCCGGGTGACCCGACCTGCTGTGCTAGTGGCTTGGTTCATCTTGGCGTTCTCCTGAAATGCGTTGTTGGTTGAATGAGCGAGCGCCTGGTGAGTTATTGACCAAGCGTTCGGTTATTGAAACTAAACAAACATTCGGTAACCGTCAAATTGAGGCAGGGCCGCTTATACCTTAGAATCACTGGCCGTGATCCCGCCCAGGAGTGAGCCATGCGCCCCCCGAAGATTTCCCGCGACGAACTGCTCCAGCGCTGCGCCAGCACCTTCAAGCGCCTGGGGTATCACGGCACGACCATGGATACCCTGGCCGCCGCTTGTGGCCTGACCAAGGCCTCGTTCTATCACCATTACCCGAACAAGGAATCGCTGTTGCGCGATGTGCTGGAGCAGACCCACCAGGTCATCGCCGGGAGCTTGTTCGCCGTGGCTTTCGATGAGCAACTCACCCCGGGCCAGCGCCTGGAAAAGATCGGGCGCAAGTCCATGAAGCTGTTCCAGGACGGGGCCATCGGTTGCCTGATGGGGGTGATCGCGGTGGATGCGACCTATGGCAAGAGCGAGCTGATGCAGCCGATACGGGCCTTTCTCGATGATTGGGCCAAGGCCCTGGCCCAGCTGTTCGTTGCCCGGTACGAACCGGAGCAGGCCCTGGCCATGGGAAGGCAGTTGGTGGCGGACTACGAAGGGGCGATCTTGCTCGCGCGGATCTATGGCGAGCCGGCCTATATCGAGCAGGTGACCCGGCGGGCCCTGGCGAGCCTCGGCGAGGGCCTGTAGCCGCGGCGGCTGAGCACGGGCGCACAGCCGCCACAGGCCGGGGGGTCAGGGAACCGTGGCGATCATGCAGCCCATGTAGCCGGCCTCGTGGTAGATGACCCAGGTCTTGTTGGCCGTGGCAAAGTCCCGCAGACCGTGCTTGGCCACGTCGCTGTAGCCCAGGGCCACTGCCCAGCGGGCTTCCACCGGTTCGGTGTACTTGGTCAGTTTGGTGATGTCCTTGCGAGTTTCGGCCAGCAGCCGGTTACCGGCATTGGTGGCGCTCTCGACCTTCAGCTCGATGGCGTAGTCTTCGACGCCCTGGCGCGCCAGGACATCCAGGCGCAGGTCCTGGTTGGGCTTCGGATAGGGCACTTCCCGGGCAGCGCTCAGGTGGGCCGCGCGCAACAGCATCAGGAATTCCACCTGGAACCACACTTCCCAGGCGGCTCCGGTACTGATGGCCGCTTCGATGCGGGCGTGGTCGTTGAGGATCAACTGGCTCAATTGGGTGTTTTTCATGGGGCATCGCTCTTTGCAGGGGAGATGCACAGAGGAACGGGACGCAGCAGGGGTTGTGAAGGCTTGGCGGCGTGACGGGGGCCGGTTGGCAAATCCCGCGGGCGGTACCCGACAAGCGATTTCCAGAAAACGAGGAGTGTATGAGCATGCCTGTATCGATCGACCCTTGGCGAACCGACTTGATCCAGGTGCTGGACGAGGCGTCGTGGCTCATGGCCCAGGCCTACCAGCAGTTGGGTGGCCGGGTGCCGCCGGAACATGCATTGGCCCAGGCGGGGCTGGAACACGGACGGGAGATCGTCCTTGACTACCTGGAACATAACGAGGCCGGCCTGGCTTTCGAGCATCTGCGGTACATGATCGAGGAGCCGCCCCTGGTCTTGTCCGAGGCGGCCCGGTGCGCGTTGCTGCGTATTGCTCGGTACCTGGGCCAGGCACCTGCCTGAGCGCTGCCCTTCAGTCCGCGGGCCTGGCTTGCGCCTGCCCGAGGTTGGCGGCGCCCAGGCAGTAGAACAGCCCGCCGCCGACGACGAACAAGCCCAGCATCCAGAAGATCGCCTGGGGTGGCTGGCTGGCCAGGACCAGGCCGCAGAGCATCGGTCCCAGGGCGCCGCCGAGGTTGGACAGGTTCTGTGCGCCGTAGTACAGCCCGCGCAGGTGCTCGGGGGCGATGCAGTCGATGAACATGTACTCGGCAGGGAAGACGATGATCTCGCCCAAGGTGAACACGGCCATGGCCAGCACCCACAGCGCCAGGCTGCTGGCCATGGCGAAGCCGCCGATGCCCAGCAGGAACAGACCCAGGCCCGTGGCCAGCCACAGGTTCAGGTGCTGGCGTAGGATGCGCCGGCCAATGGCGTACTGCAGGCAGATCACCAACAGTGCGTTGGTGGCCACCAGGGTGCTGATGGTGGTGTAGGCAACCTCAGCCGAGGTGGTGATCACCAGGTACTGCGACAGGTAGGCCGAGAACTGGCCGAAGACCACGGCGCTGAGCAGGCCGCCCAGGGTGAAGCAGACCAGGCGGTAGTCCGCCAGCAATTGCTTGCCCAGGGCCAGGAACGCCAGGGGTGGCTGGGCGGGTTCAGTGACGAGCGGGACTCGCTCGCCCCGGGCCAGGTACAGGCAGAAGAACCCGCCACCCAAGGCCGCGGACAGCACGAAGGGCAGGCTGATATCCAGCTTGGCCAGCCCGGCGCCGAGGAACGGGCCGATCGCGTAACCGATGTTGGTCAGGGTGTACTTGATGGAAAACCCCGTGCTGCGCTGGTTTTCCGGGAGCTGCCGGGCCAGGCCGGCCTTGATGGCGATATCGAACACCGCGTAGGCCAGGTTGATCGCCAGCAGGCACAGGTAGAACGACCAGAGGTTGCGGGCGGCGAAGCTACCGACGAAGCCCAGGGTGAACACCGCGCAGCAGTACAGGACCAATCGATGGTTGGCCATCCTGTCCACCAGGAAACCGCCATAGAGGCTCAACACCGATCCGATGATCAGGCTGCTGCCCAGCACCAGGCCGATTTCGGCGACATCCAGCTGGAAGCTGCCTGCCAGGTAGATCACCAGATAGGGCAGGGTCACCGCCCGGGCCAGGGTCAGCACCAGGGTACCGGCCAACATCAGGTTGAGGGCCGCCGGATAGTGTTTCAGGGTGCGCAGCATCTGTGCCTCTTGCAGTGATACCGATGGAGTGCTGATCAGCTTACTGTGGAATTTGGTTCTGTTTTATGATGCTTTTTATCGACTGAGGTGAATCAGATTCATTAATAGACAGGATGCCAAATGTTTTCCTCCGAACGCTTGAAGGGTATCGACGTGTTTGTCTGCGTGGCCGACTGTGGCAGCTTCAAGGCGGCCGGCGAACGCTTGAACCTCACGGCGTCGGCCATCAGCAAGGCCGTCGCTCGCTTGGAAGCGCGGCTGCAGGCGCGATTGTTCCGGCGTACCACCCGCAGCCTGGCCCTGACCGATGCCGGCCTGGCGTTCTATCGCACTTGCAGTGGCGTGCTGGCCGAACTGGAAGAGGCCGAGCTCGAGCTGCAGGTGCAACAGCATGAGCTGCGCGGCAAGCTGCGCATCGACCTGCCGGGGGCATTCGGCCGGGCCCAGGTCCTGGGGCCGATTCTCGAATTTGCCCGGGAGCATCCGCAGTTGCAGCCCCATGTGACCTTCTCCGAACATCTGGCCAATCCCATCGAGGCCGGGGTCGATATCGCCGTGCGCCTGGGTGGCCCCGACCTGTGGCCGGCGGAGCTTGGGCATCGGTACCTGGGAACCGAGCAATACCTGTTCTGTGCCGCCCCGGGTTACCTGGCGCAACGTGGCGAACCAGCGGTGATCGCCGACCTGGAGCGGCACCAGTGCATCGCCTATGGCTGGGCGGACGGGCGCGTGCACCCCTGGAGCTTCGCCACCAGCGAGCCGGGGCAGATCGAGCGCCGGTTGATTGCCGCCAGTTGCGTAGTGGGTGCGGGGGAGGGCTTGCTGATGGCGGCGCTGGGCGGTTATGGCATCGCCCACTTGCCGTCGTGGCTGGTCAAGCGCCAACTGGAAGATGGCAGCCTGGTGGAAGTCCTGCCGCATCTGGCGACCCGCGGGCAGACGATCAACCTGCTATGGATGAAAAGCCGGCAGGGGTTGCCCAAGGTCAACGCGATGCTGGAGTTCCTGGCGCAAAGCCTGGTGGAGTGAACTGGGAAGGAAAATGGCAGGGGCGGCTGGATTCGAACCAACGCATGGCAGGATCAAAACCTGCTGCCTTACCGCTTGGCGACGCCCCTGTAGCTGTTGCGACGTTACTTGCCTGAAGTGCCGGTCCGGGGAGGACCGCTGCAAGAACGGGCGCAAATTTAACAACTCGCTGGCAGTTTGGGAAGCCCCCAGCGCAAAAAAAATCGGTTTGAAAACAGCTGCTTAGTCCTGCACGGGAGTTCTTTCCCCGATTGACACTCAATCGACGAGGTAGGCGTCCTGGGTATCCTGCAGCGGCCGGGCGTGCTCCAGGGCGCGGCGAATGGCAATGAGCTCCGCGCCCGCGAGCACTCGCCGGCCAAATTCATAAGTATTCCCGCCGGGGCCAAGATGCACCGATAACAACCCGCTGACCTGGTCACCGATGATCTCCAGGATCATCTCCATCATGCCTTCGTTGCCATTGGCGGCGCTCAGGCAGGTCAATCCGCCGACGTCGGCGCGCCCGCACCCATGGGCTTCATCCCAGCTCAGGCACGCGCCCTGCGGCCTGCCGATGCCAGGCAGGCTCCAGGCCTGCTGGTCCAGCGGCTGGGCCTTGAGTGCCGCCAGCAGTGGGGTATAGGCCAGGACCTGCAAGGCAAAGCGCTGCCGGCCCCGATGCAGGTCATGCATCGGCTGGGCGGGTGACTGCTGCGCCCCGCTGACCCTGGCCCGCAGCAAGTGGCTGTGGGCCAGTTCCGAAGGTTGTTCGCTCCAGCCGTTGATATCGCTCACGGGTGGGTGCCAGATCAACTGCAGGGTCTCACCGACCATCAACCGATCCTGCGGCTCGAAGAACGCCGAGATGCCCTGGCCTACTTGCGGCAGCAGCTCGCGCAGGCTCAAGGCCGGGGCGCCATAGTCGATGCCCAGGTCCGGGGACCAGAACAGCGGGGAGCAGGTTCTCAGCGAGGCGGGCATGGGGCGATTCGATCCTGGGGACGGGTAGGGGATTGTTCGGTAGCACAGGCGACTTGTCACCTGCCTCGCTCCTGGCGCGGGCGTGGCTGACTCAATCGGCTACACCAACTGGCTCGATGCGACCGTGACAGGTGGCAGCGGCGCACTAGTATAGGGAGCCTTACGCAAGATCTATAAGAACAGCAGAAGGACATACGCATGCGACGCTGGAATGGCTGGGGGGATGCATCCACGGTGGTCGAATTGCCGGCCGAAGGCGCGGGCTTTCTTGCCGAGCGCCTGGGGCCGGGATTCAGGTTGCCGGAAGCTTCCCTGGAACAGGCCCTGGCCCGGGTACCTGCATCGCGGTTGCCGACCCACCCGCTGTACAGCATCGAGCCCCAGGAGCGGCTGTTGCACGCCCGGGGCCAAAGCCTGGCGGACTGGCTGGCGTTGCGTGAAGGCGAGCTGGGGGTCTATCCGGATGCGGTGGCGTTTCCGGAAAGCGCCGGGCAGATCCGCCAGTTGCTGGCATTGGCCGAAGAACATGACTGGTGCCTGATCCCCTATGGGGGCGGCACCTCGGTGGCCGGCCACATCAACCCCGTTTGGTCCGAACGGCCGGTGCTGACGGTGTCCCTGGCGCGCATGAGCCGCCTGCTGGACCTGGACGAAGACAGCCTGCTGGCCACCTTCGGCCCCGGCGCCAGCGGCCCCCAGGTGGAGAGCCAGTTGCGCGCCCGGGGCTACACCCTCGGGCACTTCCCGCAGTCCTGGGAGTTGTCGACCCTCGGCGGTTGGGTGGCCAGCCGTTCCAGCGGCCAGCAATCGCTGCGCTACGGGCGCATCGAACAATTGTTCGCCGGCGGCACCCTGGAGACCTTCGCCGGACCGATGCCGATCGCCACGTTCCCGGCTTCCGCCGCCGGGCCCGACCTGCGTGAAGTGGTATTGGGCAGCGAAGGGCGCTTCGGGATCATTTCCGAGGTCAAGGTACGGGTCAGCCGCTTGCCGGACGACGAGCGTTTCTACGGGGTGTTCCTGCCGGACTGGCCCCAGGCCCTGCAGGCTGTGCGGGCCTTGGCCCAGGCCCGGGTGCCGTTGTCGATGCTGCGCCTGTCCAACGCCGTGGAGACCGAGACCCAACTGGCCCTGGCCGGCCACCCGACGCAGATCGCCTGGCTGGAAAAGTACCTGGCGCTGCGGGGCGCGGGTCAGGGCAAATGCCTGTTGACCTTCGGCGTGACCGGCAATCGCCGGCAGAACGCCTTGTCCCTGCGCCAGGCGCGCCAGCATTTGAAGGCCTTTGGCGGGGTGTTCACCGGCACCCTGCTGGGCAAGAAGTGGGCGCAGAACCGCTTTCGTTTTCCCTACCTGCGCGAAAGCCTGTGGAATGCCGGCTATCTGGTGGACACCCTGGAAACCGCTACCGACTGGAGCAATGTCGATACGCTTTTGCAACGCATCGAGAACAGCCTGCGCGACGGCCTGGCCGCCGAGGGCGAGCAGGTGCATGTGTTCACCCACCTGTCCCATGTCTATGGCGAAGGCTCGAGCATCTACACCACCTACGTGTTCCGTCCTGACCGCCAGTACCCGGCGACCCTGGCCCGCTGGCAGGCGCTCAAGCATGCGGCCAGCCGGACCATCGTCGAGCACCGGGGCACCATCAGCCACCAGCATGGGGTGGGCAAGGATCATGCACCCTACCTGCCACGGGAAAAGGGCGCACTGGCCATCGAGACCCTGCAGGCCCTGAGCCGCCATTTCGACCCGGCCGGACGCTTGAACCCCGGCACCCTGCTGGAGCAGTAAGGCCATGGGCCAGGACTGGAACGGCCAATGGCGGCAACAGGCGCTGCCGAGCCTCGCGGCGCAGCGCTGGGACCTGATCGTGATCGGCGGCGGCATCAGCGGCGCCGGGATCCTGCGTGAGGCGGCCCGGCGTGGTTGGCGCTGCCTGTTGCTGGAGCAGCGGGATTTCGCCTGGGGCACCTCCAGCCGGTCTTCGAAGATGGTCCATGGCGGCTTGCGCTACATCGCCAAGGGCCAGTGGCGCCTGACCCGGGACTCGGTGCGCGAGCGCCAGCGCTTGTTGCAAGAGGCTCCCGGGCTGGTGGACTCCATGAGCTTCCTGATGCCCCATTACCGGGGCCAGTTTCCCGGGCCGCGGGTGTTCGGCAGCCTGCTGAGCCTGTATGACGCCCTGGCCGGACGGCGCAACCACAGGTTCCACGATGCCGGGCAGTTGCAGTTCCTGGCGCCTGGGGTCAAGGAGCCGGGCCTCTTGGGCGGCACCTGTTTTCTCGACGCCCTGACCGACGATGCGCGGCTGGTGATGCGGGTATTGGCCGAGGCCCGGGCCGATGGCGCCCAGGCGTTCAATGGCCTGCGCGTGACCCGCTTGTTGCGTGATAACGGGCGGGTCTGCGGGGTCGAGATCGATGACAGCGAAGGCGGCGCGCCCTGCCAGTTGCGCAGCGAGAGCCTGGCGGTGGCCACCGGGGCCTGGGCCGAGCGTTTGCGTCCGGCGGATGCCGGGCGTCAACTGCGACCGTTGCGTGGCAGCCACCTGTTGCTGCCGGGTTGGCGACTGCCGGTGGCCCATGCCTTCAGTTTCATGCATGCCGAGGATCGCCGGCCAGTGTTCGTCTTCCCCTGGGAAGGCGCCACCGTGGTCGGTACCACCGACCTGGACCATCGCGAAGATCTGGACCTGAGCGCCAGCATCAGCCAGCAGGAGCTGCATTACTTGCTGGCGGCCTGCGCCCAGCAGTTTCCCGAGGCGCGGATCGTCGCCGGCGACGTGCTTTCGACCTGGGCCGGGGTGCGCCCGGTGGTGGCCGCTGGCGGTGCGGACTCCGAGGACAAGCCCTCCAACGAAACCCGCGAGCATGTGCTGTGGCAGGAGCCGGGATGCGTGACCCTGGCCGGCGGCAAGCTCACCACCTTCCGGCCCCAGGCCATCGAGGTGCTGGCCGCTTGTGGGGCGATGATCGGACGCAGTGTCAGCGACGACGGCGCCCCGGTGTTCGCTCCGGTCCCGACCGTGGAGATTCCCGGCCTCAGCGGCGCCCAGCAGCGGCGCCTGGCCGGGCGCCATGGTCGCGACCTGCCGCGGCTGGCACAACTGGTGGAGCAGGTGGGCCACGAGTGCGTCGGCGCCAGCGACACCCTGTGGGCCGAGCTGGCCTTTGCCGCCGAGGCGGAAATGGTCCTGCACCTGGACGACCTGCTGCTGCGCCGCACGCGCCTGGGCCTGCTGCTGGCCAAAGGCGGCGCCAGCTACCTGCCAGCCATCCGCAACCTGTGCCAGGAGCGCCTGGGCTGGAGCGACGCCCATTGGCAAGCCGAAGAACAGCGTTACCTCGCCCTGTGGCAACGCCACCACAGCTTGCCCAGCACTGATGCCTAACCAAGAGAGCCCCATGGATAATCACAACAACAAGCGGGACTACCTGCTGGCTATCGATAACGGAACCCAGAGCGTACGCGCGTTGCTGTTCGACCTTCAGGGCAACCTGATCGGCAAGGGCAAGGTGGAACTGGAGGCCTACTACTCGACCCAGCCCGGTTGGGCCGAACAGGACCCGGACTACTACTGGGCCAAGCTCGGCGAAGCCTGCCAGATCCTCTGGCAGCAGACCGGCATCGACCGTTCGCAGATCCGCGGGGTGTCCCTGACCACCCAGCGCGGCACCCTGATCAACGTCGATGCCCAGGGGCGGGCGCTGCGCCCGGCGATCCTCTGGCTGGACCAGCGTCAGGCCGAACTCGAGGGCAAGCTCAAGGGGCCCTGGAGCTGGCTGTTCAAGCTGATTGGTGCCGAGGCCACGGTGGATTACTTCCGCGCCCAGGCCGAAGCCAACTGGGTGGCGCAGAAGCAGCCTGACATCTGGGCCGCCACCGACAAGTTCCTGCTGCTGTCGGGGTTTCTCACCCATCGCCTGACCGGCCATTTCGTCGACTCGGTGGGGTGCTGCGTGGCCTACCTGCCGTTCGACTACAAGCGCCTGCGCTGGGCCGCTCCCAGCGATTGGAAATGGCAGGCCCTGGCGGTACGCCGCGAACAACTGCCGACCCTGCACAAGCCTGGTGAAACCCTGGGCCGGATCACCGCCGAGGCCAGTCGCCACACCGGCATTCCCGAGGGCCTGCCGCTGATCGCTGCGGGAGCCGACAAGGCCTGCGAGGTGCTGGGCTCCGGGGTCCAGGATTCCACCACGGCCTGCGTCTCCTACGGCACCACGGCCACCATCACCACCACCCGCTCGCGTTACCTGGAGGTGGTGCCGCTGATTCCGCCGTATCCGGCAGCGGTGCCGGATCACTACAACTGCGAGGTGATGATCTTCCGTGGCTATTGGATGGTCAGTTGGTTCAAGCAGCAGTTCGGCCTGCGCGAGGTGCAGCAGGCGGCGGAGCAGGGGCTGGAGCCGGAACAGTTGTTCGACGCCCTGGTCCAGGCAGTGCCGCCAGGGTCCATGGGCCTGACCCTGCAACCCTACTGGTCGCCGGGTATCCGTGAGCCGGGGATGGAGGCCAAGGGTGCGATGATCGGTTTCGGCGACGTGCATACCCGGGCGCATATCTACCGGGCGATCCTCGAGGGCCTGGCCTATGCCTTGCGCCAGGGCATGGAGCGCATGGAGAAACGCTCGAAGCTCAAGATCACCCGCCTGCGGGTGGCCGGTGGTGGTTCCCAGAGCGATGCGGCGATGCAACTGACCGCCGATATCTTCGGCCTGCCGGTGGAGCGTCCGCATGTCTACGAGGCCTCGGGACTGGGCGCGGTGATCGCCTGCGCGGTGGGGTTGGGGCTGTACCCGGATTTTTCCACGGCCATCAGCGCCATGACCCGGGTCGGCGCGGTGTTCGAGCCCCAGCCCCAGGCCCGGCAGATGTACCAGCGGTTGTACAGCCAGGTGTACTTGCGCATGTACCGCCAGCTCAAGCCGCTGTACCAGAGCATCCGCGAGATCACCGGTTATCCGGCCTGAGGTAGGCCCCGATCAGGCGGGCGTCGAGGCTCGCCTGCCATCGCTCCATGCTCCCTTGCGCCGGGCCGCCCCCGCGTCCTGGCAAAAAAGCCAAATCGGCCTGTGTTTTCTTCGTTCATTCCTGCGTCGCAACCTTCACTGTCCATTGCCCACGCCGGAGTCGTACCGATGCTTTCGCCCAGAACCCTGCCCACCACTTTGTTGGGCCTGGCCCTTGCCTGTCCGGCCATGGCCGAGCCCGGGGGCCTGGAACTGGCTCCGGCACAGGTCCTGGGACAAGGCCAGGAGGACGCCGGGCAGGGGGCTGAAGAAGCCCGGGCGCGGCTGGCCCAGGTTCCCGGCGGGAGCAACCTGGTACAGATGAGCCGGCCATTGCAGGGGCGGGTGGCCAGCAACCAGGACGTGCTGGCCTACCAGCCTGGGGTCTATGCCCAATCGGCGGGCAACGAAGGGGTGAAGATCTCGATCCGTGGCTCGGGCATCAACCGTGCCCCCGGGGCCCACGCCTCGGGGCTCTACACCCTGCTCGACGGCCTGCCCCTGACCGGCCCTGGCGGTACCCCCTACGAGTTGCTGGAGCCACTGTGGGTCGACCGCGTGGAGGTGCTACGCGGGGCCAACGGCTTCGATCGCGGCGCCCTGGCCCTGGGCGGCGCCATCGACTACATCAGCCATACCGGCTACGACGCGCCGCTGTTGCAGGTGCGCTACGTCACCGGCAGCCACGGCTACCAGCAGCGCCAGGTCAGTTCCGGGCAAGTGCTGGGGGACTTCGACTACTACGTCTCGCTGACCGATTCCAATGCCGACGGCTACCAGCGCCATACCGCCAGCGACAGCCGGGGAGTCATGGCCAACTTCGGCTATCGCTTGAATCCGAACCTGGAAACCCGTTTCTACCTGCGCTATCGGCAGACCGACAACGACCTGGCCGGGCGGGTGACCAAGCATTCCATCGAGCATTCCCCCAGGGCGGCCAACCCGGCCTATGTGTCCCGGGACGACCGGCGCAAGCAGCCGGGCAGCACCTTCGTCGCCAACAAGACCACCTGGTACATCGATGACGATTCGAGCCTGCAGGCCGGCCTGGTCTACCACGACTACCCCATGGACCTGCGCGAAGGCCCCAACCGCCTGAAGGTGGCCTACAGCGATGTCAGCGGCACCCTCGACTACAAGCGCCGCGACACCCTCTGGGGCCTGGAGAGCCGTAGCACCCTGGGCCTGCGGGTGACCAAGCACCTGCCCAACGACGGCGCCAGCGAGTTCGTGCGTATCCCCACCGGCAATACCAATAATTACGCACCGGGCACGCGGATGCGCAATTTCACCTACCAGGGTTCGGACAGCGTCGTGCATTTGAGCAATGACCTGGAGATCGCCGACGACCTGTGGCTGACCACCGGCCTGGCGGCCATCTACACCCGCCGCGAGAGCGCGGTGACCTATCCTGCGGGCGGCGGCAAGACCAGCCTCGGCGACTGGGACTATGCCCCGCGCCTGGGCCTGCGCTACCAGTTGAACCGCGATGTGCAGTTGTTCGGCAACCTCAGCCGTTCGGTGGAGGCGCCGCATCCCTGGTCGCTGATCTATAGCTCCAACATTCGCTTCCCGACCGGCAGCGGCGTCGCCACGGGAACCCAGCGCGATCCAATCAAGCTGCAGAACCAGACCGCCACCACCCTGGAGCTGGGTGGCCGTGGCGACAGCGCCCTGGGCCAGTGGAGCCTGGCCTGGTACTACGCCCAGATTCGCCATGAACTGTTGGCGGTATGGCCGGATGCCAGCGCCACCATGCCTTATGAACTCAACGCCAGCCCCACGGTGCACCAGGGGGTGGAGGCCAGCCTGGAGAGCGAGCTGTGGTCGCGGCCCGGGGTGGGGCGCCTGGGCCTGCGCCAGGCCTACACCTTCAGCGACTTCCACTACCGCGACGATCCACGTTTTGGCACCAACCGCCTGCCGGGCCTGCCGATGCACTACTACCAGGGCGAGTTGCGCTACGACTGGCCGCAGGGCTTCTTCGCCGCCGTCAACACCCAGCTGGTGTCCAAGGTGGCGGTGGACTACGCCAACAGCTACTACGCCGACCCCTATGCGCTGTTCGGCGCGACCCTGGGCTACAACGCGCCGAAGAACGACTGGCAGGCCTGGGTCGACCTGCGCAACCTGACCGGCCAGCGTTATGCCGCCACCGTCACCCCGGGCTACGACGACAAGGGCCTGGATGCCGCCCGTTCGACCCCGGGCGAGGGCATGGGGGTGTATGTCGGGATGTCCTGGAGCCTGCGCTAAGGCCGATGGTTGTGCCGGTAGCGACGGCGTGCCTGGTCAGTTGCGAAAGTACAGCTCGTCCAGTTGCCGCCGGCGTATCGCCAGGTACTCCTCCCAGACCTTGGGGAAATCCTCGTCCCGGGTCAGGGGGAAGGTCAGGTAGATGAACTTGCCGATCACCCGGATGTACTGGCGCTCACGCTTGAAGGTCGGTTGTTCGCAGACCGAGACGCTTTCATCGTAGCCAGGATGGTGGTGATGGATGTTCACCCGGTGCGGGGCAAGCATGGAGCGGGCGAAGTCCAGCACCCAGCCGTGGTCCGGCCCCATGGCCAGGTAACCCTGGGTGCCGTCTTCGGAGAGGCTGATGCAGGAGCGGGCCTGGGCGCCATCTTCGTCGTTGACCAGCACGATCTGGCTGTCGAAGTAGCCGATGCGCTGTTGCCCGGGGCCTTCCAAGAGCAGGCTCCAGCCTTCGGCGCCCATGCGAAATTCGCCACGGTAGGTGAACCGGGCAGTCCAGCCGTTGGCCAGGGGAACATCGTGGTTGTTCATCGGTGTCCTAGGGGCAAAAGGGTCGGCAGTAGGGTACAGGGCGCCAGCGAGGTTTGACGAGGCCGGACTGTTGGTGCCGGGGCGCGCATCCATTAGCATGGCCGCCGCGCAATTTCAGGAGAACCACCATGCACGCAGGGGACCTGCAACGGATCTACGAATTGCTGACCGGATTGCTGCGAGCGATCCAGGGCGGCGAGCCCGGTGCTTTGGCGCAGTACGGCATCAGCACCGCAATTTATGAGGAAGTGCTCGAGGAACTGGAGGCTGGCGCGGCTTGCCTGGCCAGCCTCGCGCTACCCGACTGGGAGATGGCGCTGGCGCCCGACAGGAGCGGGCGAGTGGACTTTGACTGCTACCCGACCCAGCAGCCGGGCACGCTGCGGGTGACGTGCCGGCTGTGGTCCGCAGGCCGGCCCGGCGAGCTGAGCCTGACGGCCGACTATTGCCCAGGCCAGGCCGCTTCGCCGCTGCAGTTCAGGCTGCTGGAGGTGCAGTAGCCGCTGCAGGTCAACGCGGTGTTCGATAAGGCTATCTAGCTTGCCCGGAGTGCTTTACATTCGCCGCCCTGACGAATGGACGTCAGGCCAGGTGTGAGAGTTGATCGGGAGGATCAGGCTGTTATGCACAGATTTGCACACATGATCGATGACCAGTGGCTCGAGCACAGTTACCCGCCGGTTTTCGAGATCGCGCCCTTCAACGGCGGCGAGCGGGTGGTGGCCGGCGTGCCGGGGTCCGATCCGCAGGTGCTCCTCAGCCTGGCCCGCTGTCTCACCCAGCCGCTGCTGTTGCTGTTCGTGTTGCACACCAGCCGCGAAGACGTGCCGGTAGGCCGCTACATGAGCCCGATGCTGTCCCTGGCCGAGGTCGCGGACTTCATCGATGAGTTCAAGCCATTGCTATGTGGCGACAGCCGCTTCGACTTCTGGGTGCACTCGCCCGAAGACCAGGCCACGGTGGTCTGGGACCGGCACAACCTGATCTACGCCTACGGCCCGCTGGAAAGTTATGCCAGCGCTCTGTACGGCCTGGGGTTCGGCCATGGCGAAGCGCAGATTCCGGTGCCCCATATGCATTACTACCATCCGCAACTGGATGAGCTGTGCAGGCAGTTGATCGCGCGGTTCGACTGGCAGTATTCGCCGCTGCAACCCGTGGATGAGCAGTGAGGCCTTGAGCGGGCAGGAATGAGGATCGGGGCCATGGCGGCCCCGATTGCGTTTTTTGCGTTACTGCGTGGCCAGCTTGGGCGTGCGCGGCGGCACCAGGCGCTTGCTGCCGGTGGACTCGTAGGCCGAGGCCAGGCGCAGCAGGTTCGCATCGTCATAGGCCCGGCCGGCGAAGGTCAGGCCCACCGGCATGCCGATGTCCGCCATCACGCCCATGGGCACGGTGACGGTGGGCACGCCCAGGTGGCGGATGGCGAGGTTGCCGTTGGCCACCCAGATGCCGTTGCTCCAGGCGATGTCCGCCGACTCGGGGTTGATGTCGGCATCCGCCGGGCCGACGTCGGCGACGGTGGGGAACAGCACCGCGTCCAGCCCTTGGGCGTCCATCCAGTCTTCCAGGTCGAGCTTGCGGGTCTGCTCCAGGCCGCGCAGGCCGTCGGCCAGGGTGGCGATCTGGTCCCAGGTCTTGAGGCCGCGCTTGGCCATGTTGACGTACTCGTCCATGCCCGCCGCCAGGTCATCCTCGCGATTGGGCAGGGTGCCCGGGTCATGGGGGAAGATCTGCGCTCCGTCGACATCGGCCAGGCGGTTGAGCTTGGGGTCGTCGTTGGCCCGCAGGAAGTCGTCGAAGGCCCAGCCCGAGAGCTCCCACAGCTCGTCATGGAGGAATTCCTTGCTGACGATGCCGCGATTGAACACGGTGGGCGCGCCGGGGCGGTCGCCTTCGCAGTTGGATACCAATGGGAAGTCCACTTCCAGCACCTCGGCGCCAGCGGCTTCCAGGGCCTGGCGCGCCTGGCGCCAGAGTTCGATCACCGACTCGCGGGTGACGATGCGCTGGCCGGTGGGGCCGCCGATCCCCGGCTTGGCGCTGGTGCCAGCCTCGGCGTCGGCATTGATGTACATGCGCGGCACGCCGAAGCGCTTGCCCTTGAGGGCCCCGGCATCGGCCGCCAGCTGCGGGTAGGAAGCGGGACGCAAGCTGGCCACGGCCGGAATCGGCACCCAGGGCTGCAGGCGCCACAGGTCACCGCGTTTATCCGGGTCTTCGGCGACTACCACGTCCAGCACTTCCAGCAGGTCGGCCATGGTCCGGGCGTAAGGCACCACCACGTCCATGGTCGGGGTCAGCGGCCAGTTGCCGCGCACCGAGATCACGCCGCGCGAGGGGGTATAGGCACACAGGCCGTTGTTGGAGGCCGGGCCACGACCGCTGGACCAGGTTTCCTCGGCCAGGCCGAAGGCGCTGAAGCTGGCGGCGGTGGCGGTGCCGGCGCCGTTGGACGAGCCGGAGGCGAAGGGCGCGGTCAGGTACTGGGCGTTGTAGGGGCTTTCGGCGCGGCCATAGACCCCACGCTGCATACCGCCGTTGGCCATGGGCGGCATGTTGGTCTTGCCCAGGCAGATGGCGCCGCCGGCGCGCAGGCGCTCGATGGTAAAGGCGTCGCGCTGGGCCACCAGGTCCTTGAAGGCCGGGCTGCCGGACGCGGCGGTCAGGCCCTTGACCAGGTAGCTGTCCTTGGCGGTGTAGGGAATGCCGTCCAGTGGCCCGAGGAGCTGGCCCTTGGCGCGGCGGGCATCAGAGGCTTGTGCTTCCTCCAGCGCCTGGGGGTTGCGCACCACCACGGCGTTGAGGGCGGTGGCAGTGGCGGGGCCGTCGTAGGCATCGATCCGCGCCAGGTAGGCCTGGACCAGTTCCACGGCGGTGGTCTGGCCGGACTCGAGGGCGGCACGCAGTTGGGCAATGGAGACTTCGGTGACTTCGATCATGCGGGTTCTCGTGGTACGGCTTGGCGCGGCAAGGGTTGAGTCGGGGCTTGGGTTGATACCAGTCAGCCAAGCGAGGTGATCTTCTGTAGGAGCGCAGCTTGCTCGCGAGGGTCGTGAACGGTAGCGCCTGTTTACTGGGTAAACCCAGCGCTCTGAAGTCCATCGCGGGCAAGCCTCGCTCCTACCTTGCCTTGACTGATCGGCATTGGGGCTTGGGGGCCTTTTTAGCACCAAGTGCCCGTCAGCGGAATCTCCGCTCGATCGCAGGTGCGCACTTTGGGCCAAAAGGCCGGGTCATCTGGCATGTGGGTCGATATGGGCCTTTACCCGCCAGTCATCCTGGCCGGCCTGGGGGATTGGCTGGCCGACAAAACGATAGCTACCCAGGTTCTGGAGGATGGTTTGGTCCAGGGACGTGTCGCCGGAGCTTTCCAGCAGCTTGAGCCGCGGCTCAGCGGAGCCGGGCACGAACTGCACCTCGACCACCGCGGGCTTTACATCAGGTCCGAGCTTGAGCTTGCCGAGCGTTCGGTGCTGGAGCAGTCGCAGCTTGAGGCTGAGCCGGCTCCTGGCGGAGTCGGTCCAGACCTGGTTGTACCGCGCTTGTTGCTCGGCATTCAGCTCCAGGCCCTGGTCACGCAGCCGGTCGATGCCTTTGCAGGCAGCGTCGCCGCTCTGCTTGAGAACGCTGAAGTACATCTGCTGCGCGCCTGGAAGATCCTGCGGGCCGCCTTTGCCTTCTTCCATCAACCTGGCCAGGGCCAGGGTACTTTCCTTGCTCCCCACCGCCGCGGCGCGCTGGTAGTGATCCCTGGCCAGGAGGTAGTCGCCTTCTTGTTCGTCCAGGCGCCCGAGATGGTGGTAGGCCCTTGGGTTTGTCTGGGCCTGCGAGAGATACAGGGCTTTGGCCCGGGCAGTATCCTGCGCGACTCCATGACCGCGTTCGTACAGGGTGGCCAGCAGGGTCTGGCACATCGGATTGCCGGCTTCGCCCTGGCGGCGGATATATTCGAGCATCTCCCGGGAGATGGTCTCCTGGTCGCGGTAGTGCCAGCAGCGCAGGCCGACCATGGAATCGTTCTGGGCGTTGGGGCCGCTCTGGCAGCCACCAAGCAGGCTGCCGAGCAGCAGTAAGGCAAGGATCTTGTTCATGGCAGGATTGGATTGAATAAGCCCAGGTAGTCCAGGGTCGTGGTGCCCTGTAGGGCAGGTTGCTGATCATCCAGCGCGGCGCTGGCGACGAGAATGAAATGGCTATGTTCGCTGGCGATTTGCGAGTGCAGTCGTTGGCGCTCGGCTTCGCTGCTGATCAGCGATTCCAGGTAGCGCGGGTATTCTTCCCGGGGCAGCAGTTCGATGAAGTCCGAGTCCAGGTGCAGGCCCAGCTCTTGCGCCAGGCGCCAGGAAGGATTGCTGTCCTCCCAGGCCTGGTATTGAGCATCACTGGCCTCGGGGCCGGGTTCGGCTTCCCATTGCTCGAAGGCGAACAGCTCGGCCTCGGCGTGGCTGGCGAAGCGGGCGGCAAACAGATGAAAGGTGAAGAACGACGGCTGTTCCGACATCGACGGGCTCCTGGCTGGCTCAAATCACGCTGGCGCGTTGCAGATGGCTGACATGGCCCAGGCCGGCGGCCTCCAGCCGGGCGACCAGGTCCTGGCGGGCCTGGGCGCCGCCATTGCGCACGTAGTCCAGTTCCGAGGCGGTGATCAGCACCACCGGTACCAGGAGCACCGGCGACAGCGGCATGTCGGCCACGGTGGTGGGGAAGCTGGCCGCGGGGCCGCCGATCAACACCCCGGCGCAGTCATCGGCGCTGACGAAATGCGCGGGCAATTGTTCGCTCATGGAGCGGGACTGGCTGACCCCGGGCAACTCCAGGGACAGCACGCCATGACGCTCCAGCCGCGGGCGATACCCCCCGGCATTGGCCACCGTCGCCGCCACGCAGCGCAGCAGCTCGAAGCACCAGCTGGCGGCGAAGGGGTGCACTTCGCCCAGTGGCCCCTGGGCGTGGGCGGGGATATCCGGGGTATCGATGAACAACTCCATTTCGAAGCCGTTGCCCAGGTCTTCGCCTTCGACGCCATCGAACGGATCGGACAGGCCCTCGGTGGCGAGGATGATGCTGTGGGGGCGACGCACGATGCGATAGGCCTGGCGCGTCGAGGGCCAGTCAGGGCCACCGGTGAAACTGGGGCTGACGGCGAAACCCAGGACGTCCTGCTCACAGGTCCCTATGGCTTGCCAGTGGCGGTCCAGGCTGGCGGCGCCGGCGTCGAGCAGGGCGATCAGTGCCTGCTCTTCGGCGCTGGGCTCATAAGGCGTCGGGGCCGGGCTGGAGCCTTCGGATTCGCTCTGGGGTTGAGCTTCTTGGCGGGTGGCGGCAGGTGTCTTGAAGGCGTTGAGCAGTTTGTGCAGGAGATTCAACGGGCGGTCCTTGCTGGCATTGGAGTTGTTCGAGGGCGTTGGCCGGGGCGCATTGTGCCGGGTTGGCGAGGGCCTGGAAACCTGTAGCGAGGGGCATTTTCCTTGATGACGGACGCAGGTCAGCGCCAGGACCTCGAGTCCCAAGCTATATCCCAAGGCCAACAAGGACGCGGCCGAGTTTGTCGAGCAGGCATTGCGCGACAACCCATGGATCTATCCGGACAAGCCAACCCTGGCCCCACGGGTTCCGCTGGAACCCTTGCCGCTGACGCTGGAGCGCATCCGCACCCGGGTCGGGAGCAAAGTCAAAAGCGCCATCTGAAGAGGTTTTGCGTACAAACAACCCAGGTCCTTGCGACCAGCGCGCGGCATGGGCTGGTCACTTCAGGTTGCCTGGGTTCGCCCGGGGTTTGTCTCGACGGTCCTGGTCGTATCAAGGGATGGGTCGTACCAGCATCTTTGGCCACAGAAGGAGTCGTCATCCTACGCTGGCAGGCAGTGAAGGGGCGCCGATCAATCCGCGAGTACCGGAGCCTTGACGATGAATCGGTTGGAAATTCTCGAATAGCCGAAGGGCAGTAACTGAGGCTCGTGTTCCTTGAGCAATTCATGTAGCACCCGGGCTGTTTCCGTAGCTGGCAAACACTGGTCCCGGGCCTGGCGCACGACCTGGCATGACTGTTCGAACAGGCGCTCATAGGTAGGGGAGTCCAGGGAAATGCGGCCGGGAAAGCGTGCGGTTGCAAGCGCCAGGTCGAACTGCTGGCCGTCGTCGTACTGCTGCAGTTCATGCAGCAGGCCTTGCAGGAACACGCAGCACAGGTTCGAACCACTCAGCCAGACCCGATGCCATACATTCCACAAATGGAAATCCTTGAACGCCTCGTAGGAGCAGGATACCAACTGGTCATTGGTGCTGATGGCGTTCAGGCAATGTTGTTCCACGTCGATGAAGTTTGCCCTTTGCCAATCGTCCTTGCGAGCGGCCTCCAGCACCTTGGGAGCCAGGCGCAGGATCGACTCGAAGGTGGTGATCAGGCCCCTGGAGAACAGCGGATCGATGAACCCCGCGGCTTGCGGGAGCAGGCAGAAGCGATTGCCGACGCACTGCGTACTGCGATAGTTGATACGCGGTGCATAGATCCACTCCCGGGCGTTGACCGCGTCCTTGAAGTGCTCGGCGATGGCCGGATACTTTTTCAGCAGCTTGCGAAATTCGACTTCGGGAGCCTCCGTGGGGCGATATTTGGCGTGGTTGAACTGGAATCCGACGCTGCATAGCAGGTTGGTGCCCTGGGGGTGATTGTTGAAGGGAATGACCCATAGCCAGCCTTCCTCGAAGATGTGGTGCAAGGTGCTCTGGAACAGCTGGATGGGCGAGCGGCTGCGCGACAAAGGAGCCAGGGCGTCTTCGTAGCTCTTCACGTTGAGCATATGGGTGAAGAACGAGCAGGTATCGGTCTCCAGGCCCTCCGTGGTGCGCACGCCCAGTTGGCGGGCGAGCGGGGCGCCCTGGGCTGCGGCATCGATGATGAATGATGCTTGCACCACTTGCTCGGCAGGCAGCCTGACCTGGACCGCGCTGGCATCGAGGTTGATGCCCTCGATCCGGATGTTCTGTCTCAGCTCGGCACCGTACTTCAGGGCGATCAGCAGTGCGAAGGCATCGACATCCTGGCGGAACAGATGTGCTTCCGGTGCATCCAGCGATGGTGCGACGAGGTGTTCGGGAGAAGAGGGGGCGCCCGCCTGGTGCCAGGCGAAGCTGAACCCCAGCTTTAGCCCACAGGCGCTCGACCCGACGTGTTGGATGATCTTGTCCGGGCTCGAAAGGTACTCGATTTCCGGTATGCCGAAGCGCTGTGAGAGCAAGCGCAGCAGCAAGCCGCTTTCCGGCGTCATGGCTTCGCCGATGGAAAACCTGGGGTGCTGGGCTGCATCCAGCATCAGCACCTTCAGGCCGGACTTGGCCAGGATAGCTGCCGTCAGGGCGCCGCTGATTCCGCTTCCGATGATAATCACGTCGTACTTGTTCATCATGCTCGGCTCTTGTTCTGCATGGTGGAAGTCCACGACAGCGATGCCTGCAGCGCGCTGTCGAATGGCAGGGGCGGTATGGCCAGGGGCGCCGCCGTGGTAAAAGGCCGGTCCCAGTACGGCGGATTGCCGATCGAACGCTTCAGTTCGTTGATGAACAGGCTGGTCTTGGCCGGGACCACGCTGCTGCGAGCTCTCAGGGCATAGATCGCTCCATGCTGGGGAGCGCTTACGCTGTATTCATCGAGAAAGGAAACCAGCTGGCCACTGGCGATCTGTTCATATACCAGCCAGGTCGGCGCATGAATGATGCCGATGCCCTGCAGAGCACCATCGACCAGCAACTCCGCACTATTGACCGACAGCCGGCTATCGGGGATGAGCTTCCTGAGCACTCCGCCGACCTTGAACTGCCAACTCAGGGACAGGTTGCTGCAACTGCTGTGGATCAGGCAGGCATGTTGGGACAAGTCGTCCAAGGTCTGCGGGCAACCGTGCTGCCTGATGTATTCGGGGCTTGCGCAGAGCACCCGGCGCATATCCGCGAGCCTCGAAGGGATCAGGTCGCTGTCCGGCAAGATGCCGAGCTTGATGCATACATCGACATTGTCGATCCTCGGATCGGCAACCTTGTCGTCGAGGGAAAAGTCGATCTTCAAACCTGGATGATGATTCAGGATCCGACTCAACAAGGGCGCGACATGGCGGCGCCCGAAGGCGACTGGAGCTGAAACCTTGAGAACGCCCATCGTCGACGCCGTATGCTCTTTTACTTCAGTCCTGGCATGTACGATGCTTCTGGAGATGTTTTTTGCATGTTCAAGGAAGATCAGCCCTATATCAGTGAGTATCAGGCACTTCGTTGAACGGTTGAACAGGCACGTCTCCAGCTCTTTTTCCAGGCTGTTTATTCTACGCATGACCGAGGAAGGGGGGATTCCAAGTAGCCTGCCAGTCTCGGAGAAGCTACCCGTTTTGGTAACGGATATATAAAGGTCTATGTCATTGACAACGCCTAGTGCCTTCATTTCTAAATCCTTTTAGAATCTGTAGTGTCTTATTTTTGTAAGGACGATTTACAGATAAATCATGTCCTCCTCCTTAGTAAGGCCAGCCTTTTTTTTTGTCAAGTCGCGTGGATTGCCGTCTTTATTGCGCTTGATAAAAATCAATACATAAGGTTTCAAAGCGGTACTGATGTTCCGGATCGAATCCTCGCAACGGTTAAGTTAAAGGGCGGGGTTGCGCTATCTTGGGCGAAATGAGTCTAGTGGCTAATTGCAATAGATGGCCGATTTATGCTTGGGCGACCCTTCAGGCCAATGACTGGTGGGATGCTGTCATTTTTGTGAAATATTGTTAGTTGCCGATCCAGTTACCCCCGAGAAGGTCCTCACCTTTGCGAATGTGCAAAGGCGCTTTGCAAAACAGACTATTCACAAGTGCTCTCTTATTGTCGATCTTGTGCGGGTTCTTCCAACCCACGAGTGTCGACTTCAGGAGTGTACGTCTATGGACGGAGCGGAAATAAAAGAGCGAATTCGTCGTTACATCATGAAGGACTTGATCGGGCCAAGTGCGAAAGATGACGAACTGGATGACCAGACTCCATTACTTGAGTGGGGCATTCTAAATTCAATGAATATCGTCAAGCTGATGGTCTACATCAGGGATGAAATGGGCGTGTCCATCCCAAGTACGCACATTACCGGTAAGTACTTCAAAGATCTGAATGCAATATCCAGGACAGTTGAGCAATTAAAGGCCGAGTGCGCATAACAGGGAGTGTGCAATGAACGATCATGATTATGACGTAGTAATTATCGGGGGCGGGCCGGCCGGTTCGACGATGGCGTCCTACTTGGCCAAAGAGGGTGTCAAGTGCGCAGTGTTCGAAAAGGACTTGTTCGAGCGCGAACATGTCGGCGAGTCGTTGGTTCCAGCCACCACTCCGGTACTGCTGGACATCGGCGTGATGGAAAAGATCGAGAAGGCCAACTTCCCGAAGAAATTCGGGGCTGCCTGGACTTCGGCCGACTCGGGACCTGAAGACAAGATGGGCTTCCAGGGGTTGGACCATGATTTTCGTTCGGCGGAAATTTTGTTCAATGAACGCAAGCAGGAAGGTGTCGACCGTGATTTCACCTACCACGTCGATCGCGGCAAGTTCGACCGTATCCTGCTGGAGCACGCCGGTTCGCTGGGGGCTAAGGTGTTCCAGGGGGTAGAAGTCGCCGACGTCGAGTTCATCAGCCCAGGCAATGTCATCGTCAACGCGAAGCTGGGCAAGCGCAGTGTCGAGATCAAGGCGAAGATGGTAGTCGACGCCAGTGGCCGTAACGTATTGCTGGGCCGGCGCCTGGGCCTGCGAGAGAAAGACCCGGTTTTCAACCAGTTCGCCATCCATTCCTGGTTCGATAATTTCGACCGCAAGTCGGCGACCCAGAATCCGGAGAAGGTCGACTACATCTTCATCCACTTCCTGCCACTGACCAATACCTGGGTCTGGCAGATCCCGATCACCGAGACCATCACCAGCGTCGGTGTGGTCACGCAAAAGCAGAACTACACCAACTCCAATCTTTCGTACGAGGAGTTCTTCTGGGAAGCGGTCAAGACCCGCGAGAACCTCCATGACGCCCTCAAGGCGTCGGAGCAGTTGCGCCCATTCAAGAAAGAGGCGGACTACAGCTACGGCATGAAGGAAGTGTGTGGCGACAGTTTCGTCCTGATCGGCGATGCCGCGCGGTTCGTCGACCCGATCTTCTCCAGTGGTGTCAGCGTGGCTTTGAACAGTGCACGTATCGCCAGTGGCGACATCATCGAGGCGGTGAAGAACAACGACTTCCAGAAGTCCAGCTTCACCCGCTACGAAGGCATGATCAGGAACGGCATCAAGAACTGGTACGAGTTCATCACTCTCTACTACCGCTTGAACATCCTGTTCACCGCATTCGTCCAGGACCCACGCTATCGCCTGGATATCCTCCAACTGCTCCAGGGTGACGTCTACAGCGGCAAACGCCTGGAGGTGCTGGACAAGATGCGCGAGATCATCGCCGCTGTCGAAAGCGATCCGGACCACCTCTGGCACAAGTACCTGGGCGACATGCAGGTCCCTACCGCCAAGCCTGCTTTCTAAGAAACGACACATACCCCAGTCGAAGGAGATGACTGAATGGATGCCCGTGCGCCCATGGATTTCGAACCCATTGCCATCATCGGTAGTGGTTGCCGCTTCGCCAAAGGCGCAACGACACCCGAAGCATTCTGGGAACTCCTTCGTGCTGGGACCGATTTCATCGGACCGGTACCCACTCAACGCTGGGACTCGGAGGCAATCTACGACGAGTCCGCCGCGCAAACCGGTACGACCTACTGCAAGGTCGGGGCGTTCTTGCAAGATGTCGATCGTTTCGACGCCCATTACTTCGGTATCTCGGCCTCCGAGGCCAGGGAAATGGACCCGCAGCAGCGCCTGTTGCTGGAGGTCGCTTGCGAGGGCGTGGCACGTGCCGGCATGACTCGCGAGCAGCTCAAGGATAGCCGCACCGCGGTATACGTCGGGATGCTGGGCATGGATTACCTGGCATTGCACTCACGCGAGTCGGGGGTCGGGCAGATCAATCCCTACTATGCCGCCGGCAAGGAGTTCAGCTTCGCTGCCGGGCGTATCGCTTATCACCTGGGGGTGCACGGCCCGGCGATGACCGTGACCACTGCCTGCTCCTCATCCTTGGTCGCCATGCACTTGGCTTGTCGTGCCTTGCAAGCCGGTGAAGCGGACCTGGCCCTGGCGGGCGGGGTGAACCTGATGCTGGCCCCAGACCTGACGATCTACATGAGCCAGATCCGGGCGATTTCCCCCAGCGGCCGGTGCCGGGTGTTCGATGCCGCTGCCGATGGCATTGTTCGAGGCGAGGGTTGCGGGGTAGTGGTGCTCAAGCGCCTGGCGGATGCCATGCGCGATGGTGATCCGATCCAGGCGGTGATCAGGGGCTCGGCCATCAACCAGGATGGCGCCAGTGCTGGCCAGACCGTGCCCAATGCCAACGCCCAGGCTGCGGTGATCGCCGAGGCGTTAGAGGTTGCCGGGTTGACGGTGGAGGATATCGACTACGTCGAGGCCCATGGCACAGGAACGCCCTTGGGCGATCCCATCGAGCTGTCCTCCCTGGCCCAAGTGTTCCAGGGCCGTGAACGCTCGCTGATGGTGGGATCGGTCAAGGCCAACATGGGGCACCTGGACGCGGCGGCCGGCATGGCCAGCGTACTCAAGGCCATGAAGGTCCTGGAGCACGCCGAGGTGCCCCCGCAACTGCATCTCACGCGCTTGAACGAGCTGGTGGACTGGAAGCGTTCCAGGCTCTGCATCCCCACGACGCTTGAGGCCTTGCCCAAACGCTCGCTCCTGGCCGGAGTCAGCGGTTTCGGACTCAGCGGCACCAATGTCCACATGATCCTGGAGGACGCCAGGGCCTATCGTCAGGCGCGATCGCAACAAGTGCCTGCGGCACAACTTCGGCCCTGGATCCTTCCGGTATCGGCCAAGGCCGCCCAGGGCGTGGTGGACCAGGCCAGGGCCTATGCCGACCAGTTGCCGGAGCAGGATGATCGGCAACTGCGAGCCTTCGTCGCCAGCGCACTACATCGCCGGGAACATTTCGCTTTTCGTCGTGCGGTGGTCGGTGTCGATAGTGCTCAGTTGAAAAGCCAGCTGGCACAACTGGCGCTCCCCTGCGCGGCATGCGCCACGGACGAGCAGAGCGAACCAGCGGCGGTCTTCGTCTTCACCGGGCAGGGCGCCCAATGGGTCGGCATGGGCCAGGACCTGCTGGAGCGCGAACCGGTGTTCCTGTCGATGATCCAGCGTTGCGACCAGGCCATGGCCCTATGGGCGGACTGGTCGATCGAGGCCGAATTACGCAGCGCAGAAGGCGCATCCCGGTTGCACCTCACCGAGTTTGCCCAGCCATGCATCTTCGCCATCCAGGTGGCGCTGGCCGAGTGCCTGGGCCAATGGGGCGTGAAGCCTGCGGCTGTGGTCGGGCATTCCATGGGCGAGGTGGCTGCCGCCTATTGCGCTGGAGCCCTGGACCTGGAATCGGCGGTACGGGTGATCCATTTCCGGGCCCAGGCCATGAAGGGCACATTGGGCCAGGGCCGCATGTTGGTGGTGGGGCTGGCGGCGCAACCGCTTCAGGCGCGCTTGGCGGTGGATCGGCAGCTGGAGTTGTCGGTGGTCAATAGTCGTAACAGCTGCGTGGTGTCCGGCAGCCCTCAGGCGGTGCTGGAGTTGGACCGGCAGTTGCGCGAGGAAGGTGTCTTCACGTACCTGATGCCGGCCGAATATGCCTTCCACTCCTACCAGATGGATACCTGCCTGGAAGCCATTCGCCTGGGGCTGGATGGCCTGGAGGCTGGACCGGCATCTATCCCATGGGTCTCCACCAGCGCCATGCCTGATGTCGCAGCGATAGCCGATGTCCAGTACTGGCTCGACAATGCCCGCGGCGCCGTGCGCTTTGACCGGGCTATCGAGCACCTGGTCGACCAGGGGCATCGATTGTTCGTCGAACTGGGCCCGCACAAGGTGTTGGCGCCATCGATCAACCAGATATTTGCCGACCGCGGTGTCGAAGGGCTGGTTTGCGGGGCACTGCACAAGCAGGGCGACGCCGCCACGGAACTGGCGGCAATCCTCGCTCGACTGTACGAGCAGGGCGTGGCGCTCGACTGGCAAGCCTATCAGCCCAGGGAACAGGCCTTCGACCTGCCGGCTTATCCTTGGCAGCACCAGAGTTTCTGGTTCACCCCTGCGCCGGTGGCGCCCCTGGTCGAGCCGTTGATGGACCTGCGAGCGCAAGTAGTGGTCTATGACGCCCAGGGCAATATCCGCGCCCAGGCCCATGATTTGCTGCTGAGCCAGCCCGGACAGGCGGAACCCGACTTGCAGGTGGCGATGTCGGTCGCAGCACGGGAACCGGTGGGGACAGTCATGGCCGCCGACGTACGCAGCCAGATCAAGACCCTGCTGACCGAAATCATCGGTGCGGCTTGTGTCGATCCGGACCCGGATCGCGGATTCTTCGAGCTGGGCCTGGACTCCATTTCCCTGGTCGAATTCAAGCGCAAGCTGGAGCAGCGCCTTGGTCTCAAGCTTTCGGCCACCGTAGGTTTCGACCATCCCACGCTCAATCGTTTGAGCCACTATCTGCAAGGGTTGTTGTCCAGCCAAGCGCAAGCCGCCCCGGCAGGCATAGGGGGTGAAGCAGGAAACGCAATTGCGAGCGACTGCCCGGCGCAGATCGCCGTGGTGGCCATGGCTTGTCGGTTTCCCCAGGCGGACAGCCCCGAGGCGCTCTGGCAATTGCTGCTCGAACAGACCCCGACCGTAGTGCCAGTGCCCCAGGAGCGGTTGGTTGGTGCGGTGGCCTGCGACGCTTTCCCGCGCTTTGCCAGCCTGATCGAGCGCCCTGAGGGATTCGACGAAGATTTCTTCCGGATTTCCCCCAAGGAGGCCAGGAGCATGGATCCGCAGCAGCGCCTGCTGCTGATGGTGGCCTGGGAAGCCTTGGAACGGGCCGGCCTGAGTCAGGAAAAGCTGCTCGACCAGCGGGTTGGGGTGTTCGTTGGCGCCAACTCCCACGACTACGAAGCCAGGGTCTTGAACTGCCCCGAGGGCTTGGATGCGCACTACGGAACGGGTAGTTCGTTTTCCGCCATTTGCGGACGCCTCTCGCATTTTCTCGGCGTGCGCGGCCCGAGCCTGACCGTCGATACTGCTTGCTCGTCTTCACTTGCCGCCATCCACCTGGCCTGCAACAGCCTGCGCAGCGCGGAGTGCGATGTGGCCATCGTCGGCGGGGTGAACGTCATCGCCTCGGCGGCGATCTTCCAGTCCATGGGGCAGGCCGGTGCATTGGCGGCGGACGGTATCAGCAAGACTTTCGATGATCGCGCCGATGGTTATGGCCGGGGAGAGGGTTGCGGCGTGGTCATTCTCAAGCGCCAGGCCAGGGCCGAGCAGGATCGGGACCCCATCGTCGCCACCATCCTCGGTTCGGCGATCAACCATGATGGTGCCTGTGCCGGCCTGACGGTTCCCAACGGACCGGCCCAGGAAGCGCTGATCCGGGACGCACTGGCCAACTCGGGGGTGCGGCCCGAGCAAGTCGGCTACGTGGAGGCCCATGGTACCGGGACCGTGCTTGGTGACCCCATCGAACTCAATGCCTTGCATAACGCCTATCGCCAGGGATGCGCCGATGGTACGCCGGCGCTGACCGTCGCTTCGCTCAAGGCCAATATCGGCCACCTGGAGGCAGCCGCCGGCATTGCCTCGCTGATCAAGGCCTGCCTGGTGGCAGAGCGGGGCCTGGTGCCGCCGCAGCCCTACCTGCATATCGCCAATACCCGGGTGGCGTGGGAGCAGATGAACCTCAAGCTGCCCCGCCAGGCGGTGGCCTGGCCGGAGCCGAGCGAGGCGCGGATCGCCGGGGTCAGTGCCTTTGGTTTTACCGGTACCAACGTACATGTATTGCTCAAGGGACATCGCTCGCTCCCCGTTGCGCCGTTGTCGTGCGATGCCGAGCCCGTGGCCTTGTGCTTGTCTGCGGCTACTGCGGCGGCCTTGGCGGCCCTGGCCGGTCGTTACCTGGACTTCCTGGGTGAGACCGAGCATGCCGCCCAGGAGATCTGTTCCAACGCTCTGGTACGCCGCACCTGGTTCAAGGAGCGCTTGGTGGTTCATGGGCGCAACTGCCAGGAATTGCGCGAGGCGTTGCAGGCCTGGCTCGATGGCTCTTCGGTAATTGATGACAAGGTGCCAGGTTGCGATGAGCCCTGGGCGCTCCTGGCCGATGCCTTCATGCGCGGGGAGCGGACGTCCTGCCCCGAGCGTTTGCCAGAAGGGCATCGGGCACTCGAGCTACCCGGCTACCCCTGGCAGCTCAACGATTACTGGCTCGACACCGTTGCCCCAGCGTTGCCCGGTCAGCCGTCGCGAGCATTACCGGCTCATCCCTGCCTGCATTCTCTGGCACGTCCGACGAGCGACATCTGGTACTGGTCTGCATTACTCGACCCCCAGGGTGATTACTACGAGCCCCTGGCTGGCCGGGGCCAGGAGTTCAAGCCGCACTGGCTGCTTGATGCGGTGCTGCAGGCCATCCGGGAAACACCACGGGGCCTGCAGCAGATTCGCGACCTGCGCATTGCCCGTGTAGGCCTGGCCGCCGGGCAGCCTGTGATCTCGCACCTGACCCTGCACCTCCAGGCGTGCGGTGCCACTTTCGAGCTGGCGGTGCAGGGCGTCCATGACGAGGTCCGCCAAGTGTGCATGAGCGGAACGCTGCAGGAGTGTGAGACGCCCCTGCCAGGCGAGCTGGAGGCGTCTGGCGAACAGTGCCTGGAAGTTTCCGAAGATGGCTTGTCCGGATTGTCGGTAGGCTCGGCAGCTGGGCCGCGCCAAGCACTGAGCCACTTCGCTGCGTCCCTGGCGCCGGAGCAACGGCAAGCGGACTTGTTGGAAAACGCGATCAAGCTCTTTGAGGGTGCCAGTGCCGCGACCCTCCTTGGGTTTTCCCGGATCCAGGTGCTTGCCGGCCTGCCGTCGAGCCTGAGGGTGGTACTGGCTCCTGGGGAGGATGGCAAGACGGGTTGCCTGCAAGCTTTCGACTTGCAGGGGTGCCGGGTCGCTCTATTCGAGGCGCCACTGTTCGCCGAACCTGGTTCGCGATACCTGGCCGAGATCGCTGAGGCAGCGCCCGAAGTACCGATGATCCGCCGGGAGTGGCGCGACTATCCGTTGCCCGAGACCAGCGAACCGGTTTCGGGATATTGGTTGGTGCTGGCTCGGCAGGCCGGGGATACACGACCGCTGCAAGCGGCCTTCCAGGCAGGGCATTGCTCGATCGAGATCATTGCCTTGCAGGACGGTACGCAACCGTTACCGCAGCGGCTTGCCCAGGTGTTGCGCCGGGTCGGCACGGACGCTTCCTGTCGCGGGCTGGTAGTACTTGGTGCCGCCGGTGCTGTGGCTGGGGAGGGCTGCAGCCTGTCGCCAGCGCTGCTGGCCGGCACCGACGTGATGCAGGCCCTGGCCGCTGCTGCGGCGAGCGGTGCCAAGCCCGCCAAGCCGATCTGGTTCGCCGTGGCCGGCAGCCAGGCCAATGAGCCGGTGGCGGCCGCGAGCCAGGCTGCATGGCAAGGAGCGGCGCATATCTTCGCCATGGAGCATCCCGCCTGGTGGGGTGGACTGGTCAGCCTCGACGGGCGCGACAGGAGAAGCTACGCCAGTCTTTGCCGGCTGCTGCGCGGGCAACCCAGCCATGACCATCTGGCGATCGAAGGTGTTCGGATCCGGGCCCAGTACCTGGTGGAGGAGCCAGCTGCTGCTGTACGGCCGCTGGACCCGCCACCGCTGGCGGGAACGGTGCTGGTGCATGCCTGCCCCGGAAGCGACCTGGAACCGGTACTCAAGGCGCTTGCGCGGCGCGGGGCAGCGCGGGCGTTGCTGCTCAGCCACGCTCCGGAACAAGTGCGCTGGTCGCAACCAGCGCCGCTGCCGCTGTCGACAGCCATGTTGCCGCAGGAGGCAGGCTTGGCCTTGGCGCAGCTTCTTGGCTCACTGCGCGCGCAGGGCCCCATCGCCGGCTTCGTTCATCTGGGCACTGACTGGCGCACCGTGGCCCTGGCCCGAGCGGAGTTCGGCTCCCAGGCGCAGGCGCTCGCCCGCCAGCTTGAAGTCCTGCAACAGATCCACCAGGCCTTGGACGACCCTCGGGCGTTCTTCCTGATCATGGGCAGCGCCACCTCCCTGCTGGGCGGTGCGGGTTTTGCCGCTTGTGCCATCGCCGATGCCTATGCCGCCTGGATCCACGACCAGCGTCTTCGCCAGGGCCTCGCTTGCCAAATGCTGCAGGTGACGCAAAGCGAGCGTGAACTGGAGCACGACGCCAACGCCAGGGCGGCGCTGCAAGCCAGCGGGCTGCAACCGCTGAGCCAGGTTCAAATCGAGCAGGGCATCCTGCGCCTGCTCGAGGGCGGTCATGGCCAATACGGCCTGCTCAATGTCGAGTGGCCACAACTCAAGCGCCTGTACCAGAGCATCCTCCCTTGGCCGCTGCTTGAGCACATGGGCATGCAGGACATCGAGCAAGACTCACGCCTGGACGAGTTCGCCGGCATGCCTCCCGCGCGCCAGAAGCGAACGATGCAGGCGCTGGTGTGCGAAGTGATAGAGCAGGTGTTCGGCATCACCGATGGCCGGGACCTGGACGTACGCAAGGGATTCTTCGACATGGGGATGTCCTCGGTCATGTCGCTGGACCTGCGCGCCAGGCTCAACCGTGCACTGGGCATCGACCTGCCGTCGACCTTCGGTTTCGAGTACACCTCCATCGAGCAGGTGACGAATTACCTGATGGACCAGCTCCTGGAGTCCGCACCGGTTGTCGCTGCCCAGAGTGCCGCACAGGCAGGGCAACAGCAGGACCTGAACCAACTGTCTCGGGCGCAGCTGATTGGCGCACTCGAGGATGAGCTGCGGGATCTTGCCAATTACTAGCCCGGCAGTTGCGTGGCGACTGCCAGAGAATCACCGATCGAGGCCTTTTATGGATAACGATATCCGCGATGCAAGCAAGGACCAGCTGCAAGAGAGCCTTGCTCAGGCGATCACCACCATCCGTGCGCTCAAGGACAAGGTCGCCGGCAAGTCCCAGGTATCCGGCGAGCCCATTGCCATCGTCGGCCTGGGCTGCCGGTTGCCGGGGCATGCCGATAACCCCAGGCGTTTGTGGAGCCTGTTGAAGAACGCCACCGATGCGGTGGGAGACATGCCCAGTGACCGGCTCTACGGTACGGACTACTACGACCCCGATCCACAGGTGCCTGGCAAGGCCTATGTCATGCGTGGTGGATTCATCGATGCGGTGGACCAGTTCGACCCGACCTTCTTCGGCATCTCGCCAAAGGAAGCGCAAGGAATGGATCCGCAACAGCGGCTGGCCCTGGAAGTAGCCTGGGAGGCCCTGGAGCATGCCGCTATCGCTCCCGACAGCCTGCACGGCAAGAAGATGGGGGTGTTCATGGGCGTCAGCACCAATGACTACGTGCGCCTGCGCCAGCAACTGGGCGTGGCCGAGGACGTCAATGCCTACCAGTTCTATGGCGAGACCAGTTTCGTCGCCGGGCGCATCGCCTACACCCTGGGCTCGAGGGGGCCGGCGGTGGTGCTCGACACCTCGTGTTCCTCGTCCCTGGTGGCCCTGCACCAGGCCTGCAACAGCCTGCGTAATCGCGAGAGCGACGTGGCGCTGGCCGGCGGGGTCAACCTGATCCTGTCGCCCTACGGTTTCATCCTCGTCAGCAAGTTGCGTGCGGTAGCGCCCGATGGGCGCTGCAAGACCTTCGATGCCGCGGCCGATGGCTACGGGCGTGCTGAAGGCTGCGTGATCCTTGCCCTCAAGCGCTTGAGCGATGCGGTACGCGACCAGGATCCGATCATGGCCGTGATCGAGGGCAGTGCGGTCAACAACGATGGAGCCAGCAGCGGGATCACGGTGCCCAATATCCATGCCCAGGAGGAAGTCATCCGGCTGGCGCTGGGCCAGGCCGGGCTCCAGGGTGTGGAGGTGGACTATGTCGAGGCCCACGGCACCGGTACGGCCCTGGGCGATCCGATCGAACTGCGTGCACTGCATGCGGCGCTGGGCCAGCAGCGCGATGGTGCGAAACCGCTGCTGGTCGGTTCGATCAAGGCCAACATGGGGCACCTGGAGCCAGTCGCCGGGGTCACCGGGCTGGCGAAGATCCTCTTGTGCATGCAGCACGAGGCCCTGGTGCCACAAGTGCATTTCCATACTCCCAACCCTCGAGTGGAGTGGGATCGCCTGGCTCTGAAGGTGGTCACCGAAGCCACGGCCTGGCCGCGTCAGGGCAAGGCGCGCCACGCCGGGGTCAGCTCGTTCGGCGTTACCGGGACCAACGCCCATGTGGTGGTGGGGGACCCGCCGCCCAGGACGCGTGGTGCAGGACACGGCAGCCCCTGGCAACTGCTGACTATCTCGGCCAAGGGCGAAACCCCGCGACGCCAGGTTGCCGGGCGCTACGAGCGTTTCATCGCCGAGCATGACGAGCTCGAATTACGCGACCTGTGCTACACGGCGAACCTGGGGCGCGCGCATTTCGGCCATCGCTTCGCGGCCGTTGCCGATAGCCGCGATGGGCTGCGCGAGCAATTGGCGGCTTATGCATCGCGCAAGGTCATTGGCAACGTCTTCGACGGCCGCTGCCAAGGGGCCCCCGAGGGCCTGGTCATGCTGTTCCCCGGTCAAGGTTGCCAGTACCGTGGCATGGCCCGGGAACTGTATGAGCACGAACCGTTCTTCAAGGCCCGGATCGACGAGTGCCGAGCCCTGCTCGGCCCGATGATGGAGGTGGATCTGCTCACCCTGGTGCTCGACGACTCGGCCGCCAGCGAAGGCTACCTGGAGCAGACCCGTTACGCACAGCCAGCCATATTTGCCGTCGAGTACGCCCTGGCTCGCCTATGGATGCATTGGGGAATCGCTCCGGATGCGGTGTTCGGCCACAGCTTTGGCGAAATCAGCGCCATCTGCGTGGCCGGAGCGATTTCCCTGGCCGATGCCTTGCGCATGGTGGAGGCGCGTGGTCGCCTGGCGCAGCAACTGATGACCGCGGGCGGGGCAATGTATGCCCTGGGCATGAGCGAGGAGCAACTGGGCGCGGTGCTCCGGGAGTTGCCGGGTACTAGCGTCGAATTGGCCGCGGTCAACAGCCCGCAGGACCTGGTGGTAGCGGGTCCGCAGGCTGAGGTGCAGGCGCTGGCCGAGCGCCTGCGGACCAGTGGCTGCAAGGTGCGCAAGCTGGGCGTGTCCCATGCCTTCCACAGTGCCGCTACCGAGCCGATGCTCGAAGCATTCCGCGAGGAGGTGAAGCAGCTTCGTTTCAGTGAGCCGCGTATGCCCGTCATCGCCGGCGTCACGGGGCAGGTGCATACCCTGTCGAGCCTGAGTTCGCCTGACTATTGGTGCATGCATACCCGCCAGGCCGTGAGGTTCAGTGCTGGCGTCACTACCTTGCGTGAAGAGCTGTCGGTCGGGACGTTCCTCGAGGTGGCCCCCGATGCGGTTCTCACGCCGCTGATCGGCCGTGATGAAGGCGCAGGCGAGGTCCTGGCCATCCCCTGCATGCGTCATGCCGGCGAGCCCTCGCGGGACCTGCGTATCGCTGCAGCGCAGCTCTACGTCGCTGGCTACGATCTCGACTGGGCGAGACTGCACGAGCATGACGGCGCATTGCGCCAACCCATGCCCAGCTATGCTTTCCAGCGTCAACGCTATTGGTTCGACGTAGCCCAGGGCGCATCGTCCGGCGTCTCATCGGCCCCGCCCGGCTCATCGAGCTTAATGGGGCACCCGGTCAAGGCACCGACCCCGGCGTTCGAGGCGACCCTGGACTGCGCCCGACTGCAGGCGTTGGGAGCTGAGTGTCGCGATGACTTGGTGTTGTTACCGCCCGCCCGCCTGCTGGCGGCTTTCACGGCCCAGATCATCGACCAGCTGCAACTGGAGTCCTGCGCTATCAGCCTGGCGAGCATGCCCCAGGCCCTGGTCATGCATCCGGATGACCAACTGAACCTGTTCACCGAACTCAAGCCGCTTGCAGGCTCGGCCTGGGAAGTGCGCTGCTTTGCCTTGAGCGATGCGGCCAAAGCCGCCACTGCCGATTGGCAAGCGGTCTTGTCGCTGACCCTGCAAGCGCACCCCGTCAGCGCCGGGCCACTACCGTGTGCGGAGCAGGAGTCGACGCATGAGCCGGGGTTCGTCTACCACATGCAACTGCCGGCAGAAACCGACGGTCACGGCAACCGCTTGGCCCAGGTGCTGGAGTACCTTGGCCAGGCGATACCGGATAACGCAGGCGCAACGGTGGCAGGTCTTTGTCGCTTGTTCTGCACGCGGGCCAGCATGCACGAGGTGCAAAGCCTGGCCCTGGTCGCTAGCCCGGCGGATCCGCAACAGTTCGATTGCACCTTGTATGGCAGTGCTGGCCAGCCTGTGGGGCGGCTGGAGGGCGTGAGCCTGGCCGCGGCAGGCAACGAGCAGGCGCTGTGTGGCCCCCTTTGCCAGCCAGACGTGCTCTACAGCCTCGACTGGCTGGAGCGCCCGCGCAAGCAGGCCGACGTGCTTCGCCCGGATCGGTTGTTCACCCTGGTCGCGAGTTCACCGGAGCTGGCCCAGCCACTGGTCGAGCAGTTGCAGTCGGCCGGGCACCGGGCGTTGGTCATGTCTCCCCAGGCACTGCTCGAAGCCAGTCGAGTCGCCCTGGCCCAGGCCCCGGGCCAGTCTCCTTCGCTGGACAGCCAGGCGCTGGCCGCCGAGATCATCGTGCTCGACGGCAAGGACGTCGTCGATGCCCATGGCACCAGCCTACAGGAGCTGTCGAACCTGTCGGCGCAGCTGTTTCACCCCGTGCTGGAGCTGGTCCAGGCGCTGATCGCCCTGGGCGAGCGCGGCGGCCGGCTGTGGCTGGTCACCCAGGGGGCGAACGCCGTCGGCCTGGCGCCCGGGCAAGCCATGCAGGTGGCGACGGTACCCTTATGGGGGCTTGGCAAGACCATCGCCCTGGAGCATCCCGAGCACTGGGGCGGCCTGATCGACCTGGCTCCCGACGATCATGATTGGGCCCGGGCGTTGGCTGCACAAGTCATCGATCCCGATGGGGAGGACAAGATCTGCCTGCGCCCCGGCAAGCGTTATGTCCAGCGCCTGAATCACTTCAGTGAGGCTCGCTTGCCCAGCCGCGGTTATGTGCCTTGCGCCCAGGGTAGCTACCTGATCACCGGCGGCATGGGCGGGATCGGCCTGGCCATGGCCCAGTGGCTGCTGGACAAGGGGGCTGCCGAGGTGGTGATCACCGGCCGGCGTCCGCTGGAGCGGGTGGGCGCCGAGTTGGCGCGATTCGGTGCGCAGGCTTCGCAGGTTCGCTACGTGCAGGCGGATATCACCTCGCGCCAGGACATGCTCGGGGTATTCGCAGGGTGCGCATCGCCAGGCCTGAAGCTCAAGGGCATCTTCCATGCGGCGGGTATCTCCATTCCCCAAGACCTCGAGGATATCGATAACGAGAGCTTCGATCAGGTCATGCGGCCAAAGGTTGAGGGAACCTGGTTGTTGCATGAACTCTCCCTGGACCAGGACCTGGAGTTCTTCGTCATGTGCTCGACGATCGCCAGCGTGTGGGGGTCGCAGCACGTGGCCAGTTATGCCGCCGCCAATCAGTTCCTCGATGGCCTGGCCTGGCACCGCCGGAGCCAGGGTCTGCAGGCGCTGGTGATCGACTGGGGGCTCTGGGCCGGAGGCAGCCACCTGTTCGACGAACAGGTCCTGAACTTCCTCACCAGCGTCGGCCTGAAACAGATCGTGCCGGCGCAGAACATCGGCCTGTTGTCGCGGATTCTAGCCAGCGGCATGACCCAGCTAGTGGTATCGGGGGTCGACTGGGATCGCTTCAAGCCACTGTTGGAGTCCCGCGGCCCGCAGCCCCTGCTGGAGTACATCCGCAGCCAGGTGCCGGCCGCCAGGGTCGCCGAAAGCACCGGTGGCGACATCCTGGAGCGGCTTTCGGCCACCGACGAGGCCGGAGTACTGGCCTTGCTCGATGGCTACGTCTGGGAGCAGTACGCCCAACTGCTCGGGGTCAAGACCGAGCAAGTGCGGGCCAAGCTCGAAGACGGCGGCAGCCTGATGGACTACGGCCTGGATTCGTTGCTGGTCATGGACATGGTTGCCCGTTGTCGCCGTGATCTGAAGCTGGAGATCAAGGCTCGTGAGTTTCTCGAATGCCCGGGCCTGATGTGGCCGGATTTCCTGGCCCGCTCGATAAGGGAACAGGGTTGCCTGGCCGAGGCCTGAAAGGCCTGCGGCACAGATACCTGAAGAATGATCTGCCATTGAGGTGGTTATGAATGATGCGCTGTTTGGCCAGGTGCCAAACCATTACGACGTTCTTTTGGCCGGCAACAGTATCAGTGTGACGATGCTCGCTGCCTGCCTGGCCAGGAACGATGTCCGTGTCGGCTTGCTGCGCAACCGGCACCTGCCGCCCGACCTGACGGGCGAGGCGACGATTCCTTATACGTCGATGATTTTCGAGTTGATCGCCGACCGCTATTCGGTACCCGAGATAAAGAATATTGCCCGTACCCGCGATATCCACCAGAAAGTCATGCCGTCTTCCGGGGTCAAGAAGAACCTCGGATTCATCTACCATCAGCCAGGCCGAGCAATGGACATGGGCCAGGCGCTGCAATTCAACGTGCCTTCCGAACATGGCGAGAACCACTTGTTCCGGCCTGATATCGATGCCTACCTGCTGGCTGCTGCAGTGCGTTATGGCGTGCAACTGGTGGAGGTGGCGGATGCCCCGCGGGTCGTGCTCGACGATCGTGGAGCCAAGGTGGCGGTGGCGCAGGGAGGCTGGGTCAGCGCCGACTTCATCGTCGACGGCAGCCCGGCCGGGCAGATGATCGCCCGCCACGCCGATTTGCCCTCGGAGACCTGCACCATGCAGGCCCGGACCCGGGGATTTTCCACCCATATGCTCGGGGTGGTGCCGTTCGATGCCTGCGTTGAAGACGATTTCCCCGGCCAGTGGCATGAAGGCACGTTGCACCATGTGCTCGAGGAAGGCTGGGTCGGGATCATTCCTTTCGACAACCACGCGCATTCACGTAACCCCTTGGTCAGCGTACTGGTGTCGGTACGCGAGGATGCCTGCCAGGGTGCCGACGGCGACCAGGTGCTGGCAGGGCTGGTCGACAAGTATCCCGGGTTGGCCAAGCACCTGGGCGGTGCCCGGCGAGTACGGGAGTGGGCGGTTCGCGAGCCGCTGCGCGAAGTGTGCCCTTCGGCGCTCGAGCGCCGCTGCCTGATGTTCGACGAAGGCGCGGCGACCAATGACCTGCTGTTCTCGCGCAAGCTTTCCAATGGAGCGGAGCTGGTACTGGGCCTGGCCCATCGCTTGATCGATGCCGTGCGCAGCGGGGATTACCGCAGCCGGGCGCTGCGCGAGTTCATCGTCACCCAGGACAGCATCATCAAGCTGAGCGACCGGATCGCGGCAGGTGCCTATGTCGCGTTTCGCGACCCCGAGCTTTGGAACGCCTTCGCCCGGGTCTGGCTGCTGCAGTCGATCGCCGCCACCATCACTGCGCGCAAGGTCAACGATGCCTTCGCCAAGTCCCTGGATCAACGGGCTTTCGAGGAGATCGACCGACTGGCCGAGGATGGCTTCTGGATGCCCCTGTACCAGGGCTACAAGGATATTCTCAACACTACCCTGGACCTTTGTGATGACGTCGAAAGCACCAAGGTTTCCGCGGCGCAAGCTGCAAGTTGCATTTTTGCGGAGCTGGCCAAGGCCAGTTTTGTACCGCCTATCTTTGATTTTGCTAATCCTCACGCTCGTGTCTATCAACTGACCACCCTGCGAAAGCTCAAGGCGCTCTGGTGGGGCCTGATGCAGGTGCCTTCGGAGGTCGGCCGGCTGATCTTCTATCGATCCTTCAGAAAACCATCCATGCGCAAGGAGAGTTGAAATGGACTTCAACTATGATGTCGCCCAGAAAAAACACGTTGCCATGATCGCCGAACTGTGTGCCGGCCAACTGGCCGAGAGCCGCAACCCACATTCGAGCTATTTCACCGCCCAGCAGTGGGCGGCTTGCGGCGAGGCGGGCTTGTTGGGGTTGTCGATTCCCCAGGAGTACGGTGGTCAGGGCCTGGGGGCGTTATCGACGGCCATTGCGATGCATGCCTTCGGCCTGGGCTGCACGGATATGGGATTGGTTTTCGCAGCTGCGGCGCATCAGTTCGCCTGCGCCATGCCCATCGCCGAATTTGCCTCGACGCAGGTCAAGCGCGAGGTCCTGCCCAAGCTGGCCAGTGGCGAGTTCATCGGTTCCAACGCGATCACCGAACCCGAAGCGGGCTCGGACTCCAGCAACCTCAAGACCCGGGCCTGGCCCCAGGCGGACGGCAGCTACCGGCTCAGCGGCCACAAGAGCTTCGCCGGCAATGCGCCGATCGCCGACATCTTCGTCACCTATGCCACCAGTAACCCCGAGTACGGCGCCCTGGGCGTCAGCGGGTTCGTGGTGCAACGCAACACTGCGGGTATCAGGGTCAGCGATCCATTGGCCAAGGTGTGCCTCAAGAGCTGCCCGGCCGGCGAAGTGTTCTTCGACGATTGCCAGGTTCCCGAAGCCAATCGCCTGGGTGAGGAGGGGCAGGGCCGGCAGGTGTTCCAGAGCTCGATGGGTTGGGAACGCGCCTGCCTGTTCGCGGGATTCCTGGGCATGATGGAACGGCAGCTGGAGCAGGTTATCGAGCACGCCCGTACCCGGCGCCAGTTTGGCAAGGCCATCGGTGACAACCAGGCGGTCTCGCATCGCATCGCCCAGATGAAGCTGCGCCTGGAGTCGGCCCGGCTGCTGCTGTTCCGGGCTTGCTGGGGTATGGACCAGGGCGACCCAGGGCAACTGAACATCGCCTTGTCGAAGCTGGCGATCAGCGAGGGTGCGCTGGCTTCGAGCATCGATGCGATCAGGATCTTCGGCGGCAGGGGCTGCCTGGAGTCCTTCGGTATCGAATCGATGCTGCGTGACTCCATCGGCACCACGATTTTCTCCGGCACCACCGACATGCAACACGAGATCATCGCCCGGGAGTTGAAGCTATGAAGCTGCTGCATGAACGGGTGATGCATAGCGCTGCGCGCTATCCGCAGCACTTGGCCGTGGTGGACGAAAACCAGGGGCTGAGCTACGAGGCGCTGGAGGCGAGGACCCGGGAATTCGTCGCCATGTTCTGTGCCCTGGGGGTGCGCCAGGGCCAGCGGGTCGTGCTGTGGGCACACAAGTCGGTCGATCTGGTGGCGGTGATGCAGGCCGCCCTGCGCTTGGGCGTGGTGTATGTTCCGGTCGATCCGATGAGCCCGGTGGCGCGTCTGCAAAAGATCGTCCATGACTCCCAGGCAGTGCTGCTCATCTGCACCAGTGCGCGCCTGGAGGAGCTCGTTGCATCCGAACTGCAGCAGGTGCGTTGCGTGGTGTTGGACGATGTAGCCAACGCTCGTCACTGGCGCAATATAGAGGCAGGTTCCGGTGTGGTGCCGCAACTCGATATCCAGCCCGATGACCTGGCCTATATCCTCTATACCTCCGGCTCTACAGGCGTGCCCAAGGGCGTATCCCTCAGCCATGGCAACGCTCTGGCGTTCGTCGATTGGGCGTGCTCCAGCTACGGCTTCGAGGCGGGCGATCGTTTCGCCAACCATGCGCCGTTTCACTTCGACCTCTCGGCCCTGGATCTCTATGGCGCGCTCAACAGCGGCGGGACGGTCTACCTGGTGCCCGAGTCCAGCGCCTACTCTGCGCGATTGCTGACCGAGTTTGTCAGGTCCCATGAGATCACGGTGTGGTATTCGGTGCCCTCGGTGCTCATGTTGATGATGCAGGACGGCCACCTCCTGAGCGATCTGCAAGGAACCTTGCGGGTCGTGTTGTTCGCCGGCGAGCCTTTCCCGATCAAGCACCTGCGCGAACTGCGTAGTGCCTATCCCGATGTGCGCCTGGCGAATCTGTTCGGCCCTACGGAAACCAACGTGTGCACCGCGTTCGAGGTGACTGCCATCGATCCCCGGCGCCTGTTGCCGGTGCCCATCGGCACTGCGGCGTCCGGCAATCGCATCTGGGCACAGAAAGACGATGGCAGCCCCTGTGCCGTTGGCGAAGAGGGCGAACTGATCGTCCAGGGACCTACGGTCATGTTGGGTTATTTCGGCAAGCCGGCGCATCAGGGGCCCTACAAGACCGGAGATATGGTCAAGCAGTTGGCGGATGGCAATTACGAATACCTGGGGCGGCGCGACGACATGCTCAAGTTGCGTGGCAACCGTATCGAGCGTGGGGAGGTGGAGGCAGCGTTACTGGCCCATCCCCAGGTCAGCGAGGCGGCGGTACTGGTGACCGGGGAGGGAATGAATGCCCAACTGTGGGCGGTGCTGGTCCCCGAGGGGCAGGCCCGGCTGTCGATCATCGACCTCAAGCGTCACTGCGCCCAGCGCCTGCCGCGCTACATGATCATCGACCATTTGCTGTGCCTGGATGCGCTACCGCGCAACGCCAACGGCAAGGTCGATCGCTTCGCCCTGGCCCGGCGAGTGGAGGGTTGAACATGCGGACTCCGTCACGCTTGGACCAGGAGCTGTGGTTTCCCTATGCCAGCCGGCCACGGGGCAAGATGCGGCTGTTTACCTTCCCTTACGCCGGAAGCGGGGCATCGGTATTCCATCGCTGGTTCCTGCCGCTGTACGACCAGGTCGACTTGTATGCGTTGCAGCTACCGGGACGGGAGGGGCGCAGCCGGGAGGCTCCCTATGTCGACCTGCAAGTCGCGGCCCATGCCGTGGCCGACTGTCTGGAGCAGTTCAGCGACGATATTCCCTGCTGTTTCTTCGGGCATAGCATGGGGGCATTGCTGGCGTTCGCGGTCGCCAATGTGCAGCAGCAGCGCCGGCAGCGGCTGCCCCTGCAACTGGTGCTGTCAGGCATGGTCGCACCCCATCTGCCGCAGCGGGTGGAGCCCTTGCACCAATTGCCGGCACAGCAGGCCATTGCAGTGCTGCAAGCCATGGGAGGGGTGCCAGCTGTGGTGCTGGCCGAGGAAGACCTGATGCAGATGTATCTGCCCATCATCCAGGCGGATATCGCGATGGTTCATTCCTATGGCTGTGTCCATGCCGGGCCAGTGGAAGTCGACATCACCTGCTTGAGCGGCGCCCAGGACTTGATCGCCCCGCCCGAGCCCATGGGGCAATGGCGGGAGTACGCGGGCTGCAGTTTCGAGCAGTTCGTTTTCCCCGGCGGGCATTTTTTCCTCGATGGTCAGGTCATGTCTCGGGTGAAGTCCGTCCTGGGCGGAGCCATGCACCAAGCGACCGGCAGCCTGGTGAGTTGAGCGGCTCAGGGGGCGATGGAGGCCAGGCCGGATCGGGCGAACAGCTTGAGGTGCGTTTTCAGGGCGTGCGCATCGTGCTGCAGCACGGCCTGCAACGGACTGGCTTGCTGGCGATCGATCACCGCCAGCATCAGGCACGGCGCAATGATGCTGATGACGCACCGGGCCAGCGCCGGATCGCCCGGAGCGAAGCCGGTGATCTGGCTGATGATGGCCTCCAGCAGGCGGAACTTGGGCATCACTTCTTCTTGGATGAGGCTGGAAAAATGAACCGTAGGCGACAGTATTTCCCGGGCGCAGACCTTGCTTTGCCAGCTTTGTTCATCCAGTACCCGGCCGACCAGGGTATCGATGAACACATCGAGCTTGGTCTGTGCCGGTTCGTCGCTGCGGGCGATGCGCGCCAGGACCTCGACGTCGATCAACTGTTGGTGCCCCTCTATCAGCACCACTTTGTACAGCTCTTCGCGGCTGCCGAAGTGGTAGTTGATGGCTGCCAGGTCGGCGCCGGCTTCCTCGCAGATCAGCTTGCTCGCGGTAGCGGCATAGCCATGCTGGGCGAACAGCCGTGCTGCCACTTCGAGGATGCGTATTCTGGTGTGTTCGCCATCGCTTCTGCTGGCTCTGCGTCGAGTGCTCATGGGGTTCCTCATGGTCGGGCATAGGGGGTTGCTTCACGGCCAGTATCTGTTATTTTTCAATTTCAATTCAAATTGAATTTTAACTAGGCCTTGGCAAACAAAGGACTCATGGATGAAGAAGCAGTTGATTGCAGGGGTTGCCGTGCTGCTGGCGGTAACGGCAGGAGTTTCCTGGTTTCTCCTCAAGCCCGAAGAGTCGGACGGCCGTCTCAAGCTTCATGGCAACGTCGACATCCGCCAGGTATCCCTGGCGTTCGAAGGCAGTGAACGGATCGCCGCGCTGCATGCCGAGGAGGGCGACCTGGTGCAGGCTGGCCAGGTATTGGCTGAACTCGACACGCGCACGCTGCGCCTCGAGATTGCCCGCTCCAGGGCCCGGATCAATGCCCAGGAACAGGCATTGCTGCGCTTGAAGAACGGTACCCGGCCCCAGGAGATCGAGCAGGCTCGGTCGCGGTTCGAGGCAGCCCAGGCCGAAGCACAATTAGCCCAGTTGGAACACCAGCGCCTGCGGCGCATCGCCGACGATACCCAGGGCAAGGGCGTGAGCCAGCAGCGCCTGGACCAGGCGGCCGCCCGTCTGCGGGTGGCCAAGGCCCAGGTTCAGGAACAGCGCGAGTCCTGGGCCCTGGCCAAGATCGGCCCACGGGACGAAGACATCGCCCAGGCAGCAGCCGACCTGCAGGTCTCCAGGGCCGATCTCGACCTGCTGGAACATGACCTCGCCCGGGCCCAGCTCAAGGCCCCGACCCAGGCCCGGATACGCACCCGCCTGCTCGAGCCTGGCGACATGGCCTCTCCGGCGCGACCGGTATTGGCCCTGGCGCTGACCGATCCGAAATGGATCCGTGCTTATGTCAACGAACAGCAGCTCGGACAGGTGCGACCGGATCAGCCAGCGCGAGTGTTCACCGACAGTTTTCCCGACCAGGCCATCGATGGCCGGGTGGGGTACATCTCCTCGGTCGCCGAGTTCACCCCGAAGTCGGTCGAGACCGAGGACCTGCGCACCAGTCTGGTCTACGAAATCCGGATATTGGTCAAGGATCCTGGTGACCGCTTGCGCCTGGGCATGCCGGCCACCGTCTACCTCGACCAGGCGCCGGATGCCGGGGACACGCCATGAGCGCCGCAGTGGCTACAGTCCAGGCATCCGAACTGGTCAAGCACTTCAAGGCCGGCGCCCGGCAACAGGTGGCCCTGGACCGGGTATCCCTGGAGGTCCCCAGTGGCCAGTTGAGTGCTCTGGTCGGTCCAGACGGCGCGGGCAAGACCACCTTGCTGCGGCTGATCGCCGGATTGATGCAGGCCGACGCGGGCCAGTTGAGCGTACTGGGCCTGGATGTCGGCGCACAGCCACAGCAAGTACAGGACCGCATCAGCTACATGCCACAGAAGTTCGGGCTCTATGAGGACCTGACTATCCAGGAGAACCTGGAGTTGTATGCCGATTTGCATGGTGTCTGCGGCCCGGAGCGCGACCAGCGCTTTTCCCGGCTCTTGCACATGATGGACCTGGAGCGGTTTCGTGGACGCCTGGCCGGACAGCTTTCCGGTGGCATGAAACAGAAGCTGGGATTGGCCTGCACTTTGGTCCGCTCCCCGCAACTGCTGCTGTTGGATGAGCCTACGGTAGGGGTGGACCCGCTGTCGCGCCGGGAGCTATGGAGCATCATCGAGCAGTTGATCGAGCAGGAGAACCTGACGGTGCTGATCAGCACCGCCTACATGGACGAGGCCCAGCGCTGTGCCCAGGTCTTCGTGCTGTACCAGGGCCAATTGATCGCCCAGGGGCCACCCGAACAACTGTGTCAGCTGGCCCAAGGCATGTGCTATGGCATCGCACCTCCCAGCGGTACTGCCGCCAGGTCGTTGCAGGCCGGCCTGCTCGATGACCGCGAGCATGTGGTCGATGCGGTGCCGGAAGGTGGCCAGGTGCGCTTCATTTGCAGCGCCCAGGCGGAGTTGGCACAGATCGAACCCCTGGCCGGCCTCGCCGAGCCCCGGCCCCTGGCAGCGCGCCTGGAGGACGGATTCATGGTGCTACTCAGGCAGCAGGTCCAGGAAACCGTCGCGGTGGATGCGGCGCAACAGCCAGCGGCCAACGACAGCCAGGAGGAGGTGGGGGCACAGCGTCCGGTGGTCATCGAAGTACGCGATCTGGTGCGCAAGTTCGGCGATTTCACGGCAGTCGCAAGCACCTCGTTCCAGGTCCTGAAGGGCGAGATCTTCGGCTTGCTCGGCCCCAACGGGGCGGGTAAGACCACCACCTTCCGCATGCTCTGCGGCTTGCTCCCGGCATCCAGTGGCTACCTGGAGGTGGCCGGGGTCAACCTGCGTACCGCGCGGGCTGCGGCACGCCGTCGCATCGGCTACGTGTCGCAGAAGTTCGCCTTGTACGCCAACCTGTCGGCCGTGGAGAACCTGCGCTTCTTCGGCGGCGCTTATGGACTGCATGGCGCCAGGCTAAGGACCAGGATGGAGCGGATGCTCGAGCAGTTCGAACTGGGCGAACAACAACATGTGCGCAGCGGCGAGCTGCCAGGTGGCTACAAACAGCGCCTGGCGATGGCGGTCGCTTTGCTGCACGAGCCGGAGATCCTGTTTCTCGATGAGCCAACCAGCGGCATCGATCCCCTGGCCCGGCGGGCCTTCTGGCGGCGGATCACCGCCTTGGCGGCAAGCGGTACGACGATCGTCATCACCACCCATTTCATGGAGGAGGCCGAGTACTGCGATCGTATCGTGATCCAGGATGCCGGGCGCTTGCTGGCCCTGGGCACCCCGGAACAAGTCCGCCACCAGGACAACCAGGCACTGGCCGACATGAACAGTGCATTCATCGCCGTTGTCGAGCGAGCCCGGGCCCAGGCCCGCGCCGCGGCGCACTAAGGAGCCAGCATGTCCGACTTCAATGGAGCGGGTTCGGGTTTGTGGCGCAGGCTACTGGCGCTGACCAGGAAGGAGTTCCGCCAGTTGCTGCGAGACAAGAGCAACATGGCCATCGGTGTGATCCTGCCCATCGTGCTGATCCTGATATTTGGCTACGGCTTGTCGCTGGATATCCGCAACACGCCCTTGGCAGTGGTCCTGGAGGACAGCTCGCCCGCGGCCAGGGACGTGGTAGCCAAGCTGGAGAGCTCGGCCTACTTCTCGGTCACTCGGGTCACCAGCATGGTCGAGGCACAGGCACTGATGGACAAGCGCCGGGTCGATGGCATCGTTCGGGTTCCAGCCGACTTCTCCAGGCGGCTCGAACAGCACGACGCTCGCTTGCAGTTGTTGCTGCATGGCGCCGATGCCAACAGCGCGGCGACCCTGGGGCGTTATGTCAGGGGTGCGTTGGCGGTCTGGCAGCAGCAGTATCTGGAACGCACCAGGCAGGCTCCGCCCTCGGGGCGGGTGCTGGTGGTGGAGCGGATGTGGTTCAACGCCGCCAACAGTAGCACCTGGTATCTGGTTCCGGGGCTGATCGCCCTGATCATGACGCTGGTGGGGGCTTTCCTGACCTCGTTGGTGCTGGCCAGGGAATGGGAGCGGGGCACCCTCGAGTCGTTGTTCGTCACCCCGGTCAAGTCGATCGAGATCCTGCTGGCCAAGATCATTCCGTATTTCGTGGTGGGACTCCTGGGATTGGTGATGTGCCTGGTCTCCGCGCGGCTGTTGTTCCAGGTGCCGATCCAGGGATCGCTGTTGCTCCTGCTGTTCAGTTCCATGCTGTACCTGCTGGTGACCCTGGGCATCGGCCTGTTGATTTCGGCCAAGACCCGCAATCAGTTCCTGGCCAGCCAGATCGCGATCATCTTCAGCTTCCTGCCGGCGTTGATGCTTTCAGGGTTCCTGTTCGACCTGCGCAATGTGCCGACCTTCATCCGCTTGGTCGGTTCGATCCTGCCGGCGACTTACTTCATGGAGCTGGTGAAGACCTTGTTCCTGGCCGGCAACAACTGGGCGCTGGTGGCGAAGAACCTGACGATCCTCGCGGTCTATGCGGTGTTCCTGTTGAACGCAGCACGCCTGTGCACGCGCAAGAAGGTGGGGTGAGCCAATGGACAAACTGATGAGCTTCCTACGTGAACTGTTGTTCCTGATCCAGAAGGAAATCCTCGCTATCGTCAAGGACCCGGCCAATCGGGTGATCCTGATCGCCCCGGCGATCGTCCAGTCCTTGCTCTTCGGTTATGGCGCGACCTACGACCTGAACTACGTGCCCTATGCCGTGCTGGACCAGAGCCAGGGGCGTACCTCGCGGGAACTGATCGCGCGTTTCGATGCTTCCGGGGTCTTCGCCCGTACGGCGACGCTGACCAGCGTCGGCGAGATCGCCCCGGCCATCGATAATGGCCAGGCGCTGCTGGTGCTGCACATCCCTGCGGACTTCGAGGAGCGCCTGGCCCGCCAGGACAATGCCAGCCTGCAGCTGGTGCTGGACGGCCGCAACTCCACGACCGCCGGGATGGCGGCCGGGCATATCGCCAACCTGGTGGGTGACTTCAACCAGCAGTTCCTGGGGGCCGCCAACGCTCCCCTGCGTTTGGAAACACGTGCCTGGTTCAACCCCAACTTGCAGACTCGCTGGAACATCGTGCCCGGCCTGATCGCCGCCTTGAGCATGATCCAGACCCTGATGCTGGCGGCGCTCTCGGTGGCCAGGGAACGTGAGCAAGGCACCTTCGACCAACTGCTGGTCACGCCGCTCACCCCTTTCGTGATCTTGCTGGGCAAGGCGCTGCCATCGGTGCTGATCGGCCTGCTGCAATCGAGCCTGATCCTCCTGGTCGGATTGTTCTGGTTCAAGATCCCCATGATCGGTTCCGTGCTGGACCTGTACCTGGGACTGTTCGTGTTCACCAGCGCCTGCGTGGGGATCGGCCTGTCCATATCCGCCCTCTCGGCCAACATGCAGCAGGCCATGGTGTACACCTTCGTGCTGATGATGCCGCTGATCCTGCTGTCCGGCCTGATCACCCCGGTGCATAGCATGCCCCAGGCCTTGCAGCTGCTGACCTACCTCGACCCGTTGCGCTTTGCCATCGACCTGGTCAGGAGGATCTACCTGGAAGGGGCGACCCTGTCTGATGTCTCGGCGAACCTGGTGCCCATGTTCGCCGTCGCGCTGGTGACCCTGCCACTGGCCGCCTGGCTGTTTCGCAATCGATTGGTTTGAATTGGCTTGATAAGGAACGTCATGAAAACGATTCATGCTGGATATCTGCTCAACGGGTTGGCAGCGACCTTGCTGATGGCTGTCTCGGCCTGCACTGTCGGACCTGACTTCAAGGCGCCCGAGGTGCACAGCCCCGAGCGATGGACGGATTGGCACAGTGGGCCGGAGTTGCCGGCAGCACCTGGAACACCATCCATGGCCGTTGTACCTGGCAACGACGGTAACTGGTGGCAGGTATTTGGCGATCCGATCCTGGACCGCTTGCAGACCCGAGTGCGGGAGGACAACCCGGACCTGCATACCGCGTTGCTGCGGTTTGCCCAGGTCCGGTTGCAGCGCCAGATCGTCGCATCCCTGGAAACACCCGAGGTGTCTTTCTCCGGCGCGGCCTCCAGGAATCGACAAAGCCGCTACGCCCCGAACAATCGCATGCTCGAGGCCTTGGGTGGCGACCGCAAGACCCTGGAAAAGGCCCTGACCGATCCCTACAGCCTGTACCAGGCCGGGTTCGATGTTTCCTGGGAACTGGATCTCTGGGGGCGGGTGTCGCGCCTTGGCGAAGCAGCCGAGGCCGAGGTCGATGGTGCAGCCGCGACCCTGGACGATGTACTGCTCAGCGTCTCCAGCGAACTGGCGAGAAACTACATCGAGGTGCGTACCGCGCAGAGCCAGACCAGCCTGCTGGAGCAGGAAGCGAAGATCCTCGCCGAGCACCTGCAAGTGGTGACGGTACAGGCTCGTGAAGGTGAGGAGGACGGTTTTGCGGTGGAGCGCCAGGAGGCGCGACTGGCAAATTTGAACGCCCAGATACCCGGCTGGAAGGCACGGCAGACCCAGGCCGCCAACCGCATCGCCGTGCTGCTGGGCGAACGCCCTGGCGCCCTGGACGCTTTGTTGGGCGGCACACCCAGGCCGGCCCCTGGCAACTCATTGCCGGACTTGCGGCTGGGGCTGCCGGCCGAGCTGGCTCGCGAGCGTCCGGATATTCGCGCCGCGCAAGCCCGGCTGCACCAGGCCACGGCCGGCATCGGAGTAGCCGAGGCAGAACTCTATCCCAGCGTGATGCTCGGGGCCGACTTCGGCTTCGAGTCCTATAAAGGCGGCAAGTTTGCCGACTGGAGCAGCCGGACCTGGTCGGTAGGGCCGCGCCTGGACCTGCCGCTGTTCGACCGTGGGCGTCGCAGCAAGACCGTGGTCTTGCGCAAGCTCGAACAGCAGGAAGCGGCCGTGGCGTTTCACCAGACTGTGCTGGCGGCATGGCAGGAGGTGGACGATGCCTTGAGCCGCTACCACAACGAGTACCAGCGTGTGGCACACCTCAAGGACAGCTACGACAGCAAGGCTCGCAGCTACGAATGGACCCGTGCCCGGTACGTCGCCGGGGACGCCAGCTACCTGGACCAACTCGATGCCCAGCGTTCCCTGCTCGATGCCCAGCGTGACCTGGTCGATAGCGATAGCCAGCTCAGGACGCACCTGATCAGCATCTACAAATCCATGGGTGGGCACTCCATCTGACCCATTGCAACGCAGTAGCCGTATTTCCTCTAACAAGAACAACTTTCCTGACGGAATAGGAAAACATGCAAATGGACGACCTCTACAAGATCGTACTGTTCTCATCCCTGATACTGATAGTGCCGGGGCCCTCGAATACCTTGCTGCTGGCTTCGGGCTTCAAGTTCGGTGTATTGCGCTCTTTGCCCCTGGTGCTGATCGAGATGCTCGGCTACACCGTCTCGATCTGTACCTGGGGTTGGGGTCTGGTGTTGTTGTCCCAGGACCATCCATGGTTGATCCACCTGATCAAGCTGGCCTGTGCCTGCTATATCGCGGCCCTGGCGCTGAAGACCTGGAAGACCTCGACCAGTGGCACCCATCAGGTCGAGCGCTTCGACAGTTGGCCGCGCCACTTGCTGATCGCGACCGTACTCAATCCCAAGGGGTTGATCTTCGCCAGCGTGATTTTCCCGGCCGCTTCGTTTGCCAGCCTGGGGAGTTTCGTTCCTTCATTGAGCGCATTCTTCCTGGCGCTGGCACCCATCGCCTTGCTTTGGGTCTCCCTCGGTGCAGGCATTCGGGCGCAGTATCTGGGCCGGGTATCGGGCCCGTTGTTTTCCAGGGGCACGGCCATCGTCCTGGCGTTGTTCTCGGCCACGTTGACCTACACCGTCGTGCGGGCGGTGTAGGCCGGTTCCAGGCGTTGGAGAAGCATGGGGTGGCGGGTATAGAGTTGCTCGCCCTCGAGCGAAGCTTGAGCACTCCGTGCCCGGCGGCCGATGCCGGGACCAACATCAAGGGAAAATGAATGTCGCTGATTTCGCAACGTGTCGAACTGGCCGCCAGGGCGCCAATGACAAGGTGATTTGCCGGATGCCTTCGGGCTGGGCGGTCATGGGGGATGTGCAGTTCCTGCCGGGCTGTTGCCTGCTGTTGCCGGACCCGGTGGTGCCTAGCCTGAACGACCTCGATACCCAGGCCCGGGCCGCCTACCTGCTGGACATGGCGCGTCTTGGCGATGCGGTGCTGGAGGCCATCGGGGCGTTGCGCATGAACTACGAGATCCTCGGCAATTCGGAGCCGGAGCTGCATTGCCATCTCTTTCCCCGCTATGCCTCGGAGCCGGAGGGCAAGCGTCGCATGCCGGTCTGGTTCTACGATTGGAAAACCGCCGTTGCCTATGCCGAGGCGGAGCATGGTGCGTTGCGTGAGCGCATAGCCCGCCTGTTGCAATCGACCAGCTGAGGTTCGCGCCGGCAGGTCAGTGCGCTGAGTGTCGGTGAGCGACGGGAAACGTCAGGCCGGTGATGGTCACTGTGGTCCTCGCGACGAGGACGCTGGCGATCTCGTTGATGACCAGCTCCAGTGCGCTGGTATTGGGGAACAGTGCATACAGCAGTTCGAAGTAGAGGTAGTCCTTGATCAGATCGGCTGCCAGTTGCGGCTGGTTCCCCAGCAGATCCTCGAACTTCGGGTAGTCCAGTCGCTGCAATTGCACGATGTCGGCAAAACCCTGGGCCAGGTCGTCTTCCCGACATTGGCTGATGAACCCATCGGCGCATTGGATAAAGCCCTGGGCCAGCTCCCAATGGTCTATCAGCAGCTCAAAGGGGGTTGTCTCAAGGGATGTAGCTTCGCCGAAACCCAGGCTCCGATAGCCGACCCGCCGAGGCTCGATGAGCTTGCCTGCCGAAGTGAACTTCATGGGTGGGTTCCGGTTTTGCCAGTGGCAGGTCGGCCCGCGCCAGCGTCGAGCGGGCCGGCCTGGCCAGGGATCGCGCTGGCAGCCCAGTCGCTGCCGCTGGCGGGCAGGGCGATACCGGGCTGGGGCCGCAGCTCGACGGCGCTATTTACGCTGGCCTGGCTGGCTTCGGTGCGGTTGGCCAGTTGCGCGGGGCTGAAGTGAAGTTCGTCCATGTTGCCGAGTAGTCCTTGGGGTTGCGCGAGTCTACTCCGCCACCAGCAAAAAGCTACGGCGCACCAACTGTGTAGCCGCTGTCGAGCCTGCGAGCCTGCAATCGGTCGTGCAGCGGCCGTAGAACCTCGACTCACCTGACCCACTGCAAGGGTGCCCGCTGCGCGGTCATGCGCAGCCTGCGGCAGCGGCTACACGGGGCTGCGGCTCACCGCGCAGCGGCCGCAGGACCCGGACCCACCGTGCCACCTGGCGGACGGCTTCAGGCCGCTGCCCAGTTTGTGAATGAAGCTTTTATGACAAAAGTTCGGTAGCACATCGCCACGCACGTCTTGGGTATGTAACGCGCTTGAGGGGGCCGCCAGGCCACTTTTTTAAGCCGAGGCGGGACGCCGGGAGTGAGGCTATGGGGACTATGGAACGCTACTCGAAAGTGGGCATGCAGGAGCTGGACCAGCGGTTGTCGAAGATCGTCGAGGCGGCGCGCAAGAAGCCGGTCTCGGTCTATCGCTATGGGGCGCCGTGGGTCTGGATCGTCTCCCAGGATGACTGGCAGGGCGCCTTGAAGGAGGTGTCCAGCTACATCCCGCCAGGGCACTCGCTGGTGCTGCTGCGCCCGCAGATCGAAGAGCTGCTGGACCGCCATGCCGAGTTGTTCGAGACCCTCAATGCCGAGGCCGGCCTGTGCATCGCCCCACGCACGGTGATGCACATCCTGTTGCTGCAGCTTTTGTACTCGGTGCCCAGCGAACAGCAGCTCTACGAACAGCTGAACTACAACCTGCTGTTCCGCTGGTTCGTCGGCCTGGGCCTGAACCAGAAGGTCTGGAGCTTCAGTGTCCTGAGCCGCGATATCGCCGCGCTGTTGAACAACCCTCGGGCGGTGCACCTGATCCACAAGATCATCGGTGAAGTGTTCTGCAAAGCCTTGCTGCAGATGCCGGAGTTCTCGCTGAACTTCGCGCTGCTGCATACCTGGCTGGCACGTCACGACAACACCTCGATCACCAGCAATTGAATCGGCCAAACGCTGTGCAGACGGCGACGGCAATGCGCGTGCGCGCGCCAATTTTCAGACTTCTAGGGGGCGGTGTGGAGTATTCGGGCAAATCAGGACGACCGGGCAGTAGCGGGCGCTGGTGGCCGTTGTGCGGCTGGTTGGCATGGCTGGCGCTGGCGCCGGCGGTGCAAGCCGAGGAGGGCGGCCAGGTGCCGGCCGAACCCGCGCAGGAGGCCCAGGTCCCGGCGCGCTTGGTGGACGTCAACGAGTACTTCGTGCGCGGCAATACCGTGCTCGACGCCAGGGCCATCGAAGAGGCGGTGTATCCGTTCCTCGGGCCGCAGAAGGCCTTGAGCGACATCGAGGGCGCCCGCGACGCCCTGCAGAAGGTCTACCAGGCCCGTGGCTACCAGTCGGTGTATGTCGAGTTGCCGGAGCAGAAGGTCGATGACGGCATCGTCTACCTGCAAGTCAGCGAGACCAAGGTCGGCCGGGTGCGCGTGGTGGGCGCCAAGCACTACTCGCCATTGGAGATCCGCGAGCAGGTGCCGGCTCTGCAAGAGGGCCAGGTGCCGGACTTCGCCACGGTGCAGAACCAGCTGGCGGGGCTCAATCGCGGCGCCGGGCGCCAGGTCATGCCCCTGGTGCGCGAAGGCCAGCGGCCGGGGACCATGGATGTGGACCTGCAGGTGGAAGACAAGAATCCCTGGCGCGCCAGCATCGGCCTGAACAACGACTACAGCGCCGATACCGAGAAGCTGCGCACCGTGGCCAGTGTCGGCTACGACAACCTCTGGCAACTGGGCCACAGCGTTTCCCTGACCTTCTTCACTGCGCCCCAGGACACCTCCAACGCCAAGGTCTGGTCCGGTTCCTATACCGCTCCCTTGAGCGATCGCTGGAGCCTGCAGTTCTCCGGCTACCAGTCCGACAGCAACATCGCCACCATCGGCGGCAGCAACGTGCTGGGCAAGGGCCATTCCTACGGGGTCGCGGCGATCTATGCCTTGCCGGCCAGCGACAGTTGGGCCAACTCGCTGTCGGCGGGCGTGGACTTCAAGGACTTCGACGAAGAGATGCGCTTCGGCCGCAGCAGCGACCAGATCCCGCTCAAGTACGCACCGCTGACCTTCGGCTACAACGGCTACCGCTACAGCGAGAAGTCGCAATTGAGCCTGGGCCTGAACCTGGTGATCGGTACCCGGCGTTTCTTCGGTTATGGCAGTGATGCCCGCGAGTTCCACTACAAGCGTGACGAAGCCAGTGCCAGCTTCTCGGTGCTCAAGGGCGATGCCAGCTTCACCTATACCTTCGCCAACGACTGGCAATCGGCGTCCAAGACCGCTTTCCAGCTGGCCTCGGGCCCGCTGGTCTCCAACGAACAGTACTCCGCCGGTGGCGCCACCTCGGTGCGTGGCTACCTGGCCGCCGAGCGTACCGGCGACGAAGGTTGGCTGTTCTCCCAGGAACTGCGCACGCCGTCCCTGGCCAAGTTCCTCGGCAGCTACGTGCAGGAATGGCGCTTCTACGCCTTCGCCGAAGGTGCGCGCCTGAGCCTGCACGAGCCACTGCCCGAGCAGGAAGACCAATACAGCCTGGCCAGTGTCGGCCTGGGCACCCGCGCCAGCTTGAGCAAGTGGCTGTCCGGCAGCCTGGACTGGGGTTACCCCCTCAAAGACGGCCCCAACACCCAGAAATACGACCCGCGCCTGCACTTCAGTGTGCAAGCCACGTTCTGACTTTTTACGGAGAACCCTTCCATGCAACGCTTATTCCTGAGCCTGTTGATCTGCCTGGGCTTCGTGCTCCCGGCCACGGCCCATGCCTGGTGGCAGGACGACTGGCACTACCGCAAGCAGATCAGTGTCGATACCACGCCCCAGGGGGCGGCCATCAACGAGGCCCTGGGCCGTACCGCGCTGCTGGTACGCCTGCATACCGGCAACTTCACCTTCGACGGGGTCAAGGAGGACGGCTCCGACCTGCGCTTCGTCGCCGCCGATGACAAGACCGTGCTCAACCACCAGATCGAGAGCTTCGACCCCCTGATGGGCATGGCGCTGATCTGGGTCGACGTACCCAAGGTCGAAGGTGGCCAGCGCCAGGACATCTGGATGTACTACGGCAACCAGAAGGCCCCGGCCACCGCCAACGGCCAGCTGACTTTCGATCCCAGCTACACCGCCATCTACCACTTCGAGGGCGGCAACGGCATCCCGGCCAAGGACACCACCGCCTATGGCAACACCGCGCAGGGTGCCACCGGGGCGAGTATCGATGGAGTGATCGGCCGTGCCCTGCAGTTCAGTGGCCAGCCATTGCTGCTGCCGGCCAGCCCCTCGCTGCAGCACAATGCCGGCGGCGCCTTCACCTTCAGCGCCTGGGTCCGCCTGGACCAGGCCAGTGGCGAACAGCTGCTGCTGGCCCGGCGCGAAGGCGCCGGCAGCCTGCTGGTCGGGGTCAACCAGGGCATGCCGTTCGTGGAAGTGGACGGCCAGCGCGCCGTATCCACCCAGCCCTTGAATCCGGGGCAATGGCAGCACCTGGCCCTGAGCGGCGAGGGCAGCCGCCTGGCGCTGTACGTCAATGGCCGGGAAACCGCGAGCCTGGCCCAGGCCATTCCGTCGTTCAATTCGCCGCTGGCCATCGGCGCCGACCTGCCGGTCGCGGCAGGGGCCGAGGCCAGCCATTTCCTGCCGTTCACCGGGGCCATGGACGAGTTGCGCCTGTCCAAGGTGGCACGTCCCGCGGCGCTGCTTTTGGCCGATGCCAGCGCCCAGGGCGCCGAGTCGAAACTGGTGGCCTACGGCGTCGATGAAGAACAGTCGGGCTTCGGCTTCGGCAGCCTGGGCTTCTTGCTCAAGGCGGTACCGGTGGACGCCTGGGTGATCATCCTGGTGCTGGTGGCGATGATGATCCAGTCGTGGGTGATCATGCTGCGCAAGAACCGCATGGTCAGCCGGGTCAGCGCCGCCAATACGCTGTTTCGCGAGCAGTTCGCCAAAGTCGGCACCCGTCTTGAGATGTTCGCCGATGACCAGGCCCTGGCCGCGCGCCTGGAGCACTCCTCGCTGTGGCGCCTGTACCTGGTGGCGGTCAAGGAGATCCGCACCCGCCGCGAGCAGGGCGCCGATACCTCGTCGGTGTCGGCGGCCACCATCGAAGCCATCCGCTGCTCCATGGACGGGGTGCGCACCCGCGAGAACCAGCAGCTGAGCGCCAAGCTCTCGACCCTGTCCAACGCCATCGCCGGCGGTCCCTACATCGGCCTGTTGGGCACGGTGCTGGGGATCATGGTGGTGTTCCTCGGCACCGCCATGGCCGGCGACGTCAACATCAACGCCATCGCCCCGGGCATGGCCGCGGCCTTGCTGGCTACCGCCATGGGCCTGTTCGTCGCGATCCCGGCACTGTTCGGCTACAACCGCCTGATCACCCGCAACAAGGAAGTGGGGGCCGACATGCGGGTGTTCGTCGACGAGTTCATCACCCGCCTGGCGGAGCTGCACGGCGAGAGCCAGCAGCATGAGAACGCCCACTGGCGGGTCAGCCACAGCAACGCATCGGTCCCGGCCTGAGGAGAACTGCCATGGCTTCCGTGAACGCCTCCCATGACGACGAAGACGATGCCGCCGTCGACAGCATCAACATCACGCCCCTGGTGGACGTGCTGATGGTGGTGCTGGTGATGTTCATCCTCACCGCCACCGCCCAGGTCTCGGGCATCCAGATCCACTTGCCCAAGGCCAGCGCCTCGGTGTCGTTGTCGGAGGCCAAGACCAAGGCCATCTCGGTGAACGACGGCGGCCAGGTGTTCCTCGATGCCTACCCGGTGACCCTGGGCGAGCTGGAGGAGCGCCTGCGCATCGAGAAGGCGCAGAACCCGGACTTCCCGATCATCGTCCGCGGCGATGCCACGGTGCAGTACCAGAAGGTGATCGAGGTCCTCGACCTGTTGCGCCGCCTGGAGCTGTCCCAGGTCGGGCTGGTTACCGGCAAACCCCAGGGCTGAGTCATGAGCGCACAACAACCTATCCAGCTCCCGCCGGTTCAGCCAAAGCAAAAAGCCGTGCGCCTGCTCAAGTGGGGCCTCGGGCTGCTGCTGGCGGGCGTCGCCGCCTGGCTGCTGTGGCAGTGGGCCAACGACATGGCCGGGGTGCGCCGGGAAGCGCCGAAGGTGCCGACCATCATCC